>JAUVAN010000057.1 GCA_030591725.1 Deltaproteobacteria bacterium | reverse complement strand
TTGTATTCGACTGTCCGGTCTCTCGATCATGGCATGCCTGTTGCTCCTTGCAGTGGGGTCAGACACATTTGTTCGAAGGATACGGATTCCGATTATTGATGTTTAAATGCTCCCACGTTCACAACGAAAGGTCAGGTCAATGAGGCACTTGCTTTTGATGGCTCTTGCGACCGCGCTGGTTTTCGGTGGGTGTGATGATGACCCGTCAGGTAGTGACGGTGGAACCGATACGGACACCGATACCGGTACCGATACCGACTGCGCTCTGGGGACGTACAGCGGCGATTTTGAGATCACCGCACAATCGGATATTGCAGCCCTCGCGGGATACACATCGATCTCCGGAGATCTGATAATCAATTGTCCCTTGTGCACAGACTTGAGCGAGTTGATTTGCCTCACCTCGGTGGGCGGGGAATTGTGGATAGGGATAGTGGGCGATGATGAGAGCTTTGGCAATCCAGTCCTTGCCAACCTGGACGGCCTTAGCGCCCTCACTTCCGTGGGCGGTAGTTTGAAGATCTGGAACAACCCCTTTCTCACAAACTTGGAAGGGCTGAGCGCCCTGACCTCGGTGGGTGAGGACTTGATGATCCTCTTGAACCCCACCCTCGCCAGTCTGGACGGACTTGGCGGGATCACCTCTGTGAATGGGAGTTTGGAGATCTGGAACCTCCCCCTTCTAGCAAACCTGAACGGACTGAGCGGGATCACCTCTGTGGGCGTGAATTTGGAAATCTACGACGCCAGCGCCCTCACAAACTTGGACGGGCTGAGCGGCATCACCTCGGTGGGTGAGGACTTATCGATCGGCGAAAGCGGCCCCTTCACTGACCTCGACGGCCTGAGCGCCCTCACCTCTATTGGTGAGAGATTGGCGATCTACGACAACCCAAAACTCTCCGACTGCGAAGTGTGCCCCCTGTTGGACCAGCTCACCAGCGGACCCACTTCGATTAATGTCTACAACAACCTCGACAACAACTGCTCGCCGGTGCCGGCCAACTGTCCTTGAATGTTTTGCTTGCTGATGAAGGAGAAATAAAATGATTGCTAACACAATGAGGCACTTGCTCTTGATGGTGCTTGCGACCGCGCTGGTTTTCGGTGGGTGTGACGAGGACCCATCGGGCGTTGATGCTGGGACTGATACCGATACCGATACGGACACCGATACCGATACGGACACCGACAGCGACACAGATACAGATACGGACACCGATGACACAGACACATGCTTTGGGGGACTATATCCCGGGTATGATTTTGATGTCGATGTCTCCACCCCCGCCGATCTTGCAGCCCTCGTGGGATACAGATATATCGAGGGAAGTCTGATGATCAACTGCCCTTCGTGCACCGACCTGAGCGAGTTGGGTTGCCTCATCTCGGTAGGCTGTGATAATTTGCTTGGCGGGGACTTGCGGATCAACAACAACCCCGCCCTCGCAAACCTGGACGGTCTGAGCGCCCTCACCTCGATTGACAGAGGCTTCTACATAGTAGAGAACGTCGCCCTGACCAACCTGGACGGGCTGAGTACCCTTACCTCGGTGGGCGGGTTGGGGATCCGGGACAATGCCGCCCTCACCAACTTGGACGGTCTGAGTGCTCTCACCACGAGTGAATATGGGTTTTTGATCTACGACAACGACATCCTGCCCGACTGTGAGGCATGCGAAGTACTGGACCAGTTCACCGACGGACCCAGTACGATAGATGTTCACGACAACCTTGATGACACGTGCACGCCGGTTCCGACGAATTGTCCCTAGGGCATGTCGGCGGGGGCCTGGCCTTTGGGGTACCAGTCGCCGATGTGGAGGTCCTGTACGTCGCAGCGGCCCTTGCAGGTCCATTGCGCGTTTGAGTTGTAGTACCACTCCATGTACTTCGAGCCGCCGCCCCCAGAGGTTGTGATCACGAAGCGATTGCTCAATCCGCCGATTCCCTGTTTTGCCGGAGCCGGCTTGTCGGCGGCCTGCGCGTCGGCGGGAATCCACCCGTATCCCGGGAGATAGACCTCGGCCCAGCGGTGGAAGACATCGTCGGTGCTGGCGTCGTCGCCGCGTACCACCAGGGCCCCGACATACCTTGCGGGGATGCCGGCTGCGCGACACATTGCGATGAACACGAAGGTGTACTCGGAGCAGGATCCCGTTCCGCGATCGATCACGGTGGGGGCGATGTTCCACCCGCCGGCCAGTTCGTACTTCATGTGCTCGCCGATGTACCTGGAGATCTTCCTGACCATCCAGTAAGGCCGCTTCTCGTCACCGAGAGCCTCCTTCAGGTGCTTCTTGATCGAGGGATGCCCGATGACGTACTTGGTTCCGTCCGCGAGGTAGATCTTGCGTACCTTTTTGGGAATCGATTTCAGAGATCCAACCAGTGACGGATCGATGTGGTGGCGAACGGTGAAGAGGGTTGCCCTGGTAGTCATCTGCACGTCCAGGTGCTTTCCCGGCGCGAGATTCTGGACCGTGAACCGGGCAAACTTCTGGCCCCACCTGTCCTCCACGATCTCGTCGGGCTTCGGTCTGAAAACCGGCTCGCCGTCCAGCGCCTGATTGGGCGCGGATACGGGGATCGCGATGAAGACGTCCGCTCTCGCAAGGGCGTCGGGACCGCGATTGGTTATCCTGCGCCGAAGCACGACGGTCTCGACCCTCGGTTTGGACCGAACGACGCGCGGGATGGACCGAATATCCAGGGTGTCCACACCCCTTCCGTGCACGTCAGCCACCTGGAGCACACCGTTCGCCATGGCGAGCCCGGCGGGGAACGGACTGGGGGAGGGCATCATGTCCACAACGTCGCCGCGTTCCGGTTCCACCTTGTAAATCATGTCGGACTTGCGATCCGAGACCCACAGATACCCCTCGTGGAATGCCAGTCCCAGCTGCTCCATTCCTCGCCCCGAGCCGCTCCATGAGGGCGCATTGAAGGAGACGATTGTCGTGCCGTCTTCCCGGGTGACCCGGTGGATGCGTTTCCCGTCGGCCACCCAGAGATGTTCGCCGTCGAATGCCAGACCCAGGGGATTGACGGGTCCCTCGATCTCTCTTGTCACCAGAGATCGGGAGGTGTCTATTCCGAAGATCCGATTCCTGTCCCGGTCGCACACCCACAAGAGCTTTCCGTCATGTGCCAGCCCGGTGGGCCATGTGCCGGGCGCGGTGATGGACGCCTTCTCCACGCCGGTCTTCGGATCGAGTCCGCGGATCTTCAGGCCAAGGCGATCGGATACCCACAGGAGCTTTCCGTCGAAAGCGAGCCCGCCCGGTTTGTCGATGCGGAGGTCGAAGGCGTCGTTGAACGGCTCGGACTCCTCACTCGCCCCGGCCGGTCCCGCCAGGGCAGGGGTGCAGAATGCGATGGCGATCGCCAGAAAACCTGTAGCTCTGAATGTTCCCCTCATCGTCCGATCAGGTAGTCTATTGCCAGCGCTGACCATGTTTCCAGTTCCTCTCGTCTGGGACCCGCCAGATCCTCGATTGGCACGAATCCCGATTCCGTTATCTGTTGTTCCCTCTTTCGCACGGACTTGGCATCGAGGTTGCAGAGGTGAACAATCCCGAAATGAACCTGCCCGACCGGGTTGGAGTCGTCGTTTATCAGAGCGACGATCTCGGGATCGATCTCGCCGTCGACGATCACCTCCTCGGCGATCTCCCTGCGGACAGCCTCCAGGTAGTGGCCGATGTCCGAGGACGCAGCCGGGGCCAGTGCCAGGAGTTGCTCGTCCTGTGGGTTGATGTGACCTCCGATCCCTACCGAGCGGTTGCCCACGAGACGCTTTTCACCTGCCTGCATGCCCCTGACGTAGGAGAATATCTCGTCGCCGCAGCGAAACATTACGTACGGGATTATCTGCTTCAACGAGGGGTCGTCCTCCGCGAGGTACCGCTCGTGAAAGCGGTTGTTGCTCTTGTCGAGAATGACGTCCATGAACCGGGATGTATCGGTGCTTATCCCCTGGAAAGACCCCAGATCGTCCAGCGTTTCACGAGAGAAGACCAGCACCCGTTCGCCCTTGTATCTGTCTTGCATATGTTTGTTCTTCGCCTCCCTTGCCGCAGGTTCTCATGTGCATGCGCCCGTCGTCAAATGCGTCGGCCACCGCAATGCATTCAGCTTGATTGCACGTTACTCATTGGGATATGTACTTATTCTCAATGTGAATTTAGGGGGTTTCTCTCTTGATGCGATGAAAATCAGAACCAAATTGCTATTGTTGCTCACCCTGGGATTGCTCGTCCCCCTGGTCCTGAGCCATCTTTTTTCCGCAAACGTCAACTTGTCGTCAATGGAAGAAATGGTCCGCGAAGATCTCTCGACCGGCGCGGAGGCTCTGGCGGGTCGTGCAAATGACAGGGTCAACTGGATGATCGACGGTATGGGCCTCGTCGTGGAATCGGTCCCCTTCGAGAGCTTTCCGGCAGACGATCTTCCCATGGCCCTGGCGATTCCGTACAGACAACTCTCATCGGCCACGATGGTGGCGCTCCTCGACGATGGCGGGAGGGCAGTGGCGCCCCCGTACCGACCCGACGATGCCGAGGTGGATCTTCTGGGCAGAGAGCGGGTGACCGATGCCGATCTCGACAAGTTTTCACGGAACGTTCCCATGGATCTGGCCATCAGTGCTTCCATGGCTCTGGGACCGGTGTACATGTCCTCGTCCGGATCGCCCCGGATGGTGGCGGCAATGGCCTTCCCCGTATCGAGCGGTGAGAACAGATGGGTTCTGGCGGTAGAGTATTCGTTGCAGAAGATCTGCGATCTGCTCGAAGAGACCGACGCCCAGTCGTCGCGCGTGGCGAGGCTGGTGGATACGCGAGGCTATTCCCTTTGCGAAGTCGCAAAGGACAATGACGGACACTGGATACCCCTGTCGGTGGACGAGACGCAGGAGATACGGAAAATGCCGGTGGGCGCAGTGACCTCGCGTGACAGCGCGGGGGAGATCATGTTGAGCGCGGTGGCCGACGTCCGGCTCACGGCCTGGAAGCTTCTCCTGGAGCAACCGGAGAAGACCGCGATGGCTCCGGTCGTACGCTCGATGATGATGGCCGGCGTGTGGATACTGGTCTGCATTTTGATAGCGATCATGGGGGGTATCGTTCTCGCGAAGGGGCTCTCGCGGCCGATCTCCCAGCTCGAGAAGGCGTCCGTGCGGATAGCGGGTGGGGACTACGACCAGGTCCTCGACGTCGATTCGCGAGACGAGCTGGGAAGCCTGGCCGCATCGTTCAACAGGATGACGGAGGAGATCCGTGCATGGAACGCGGAGCTCACCGAGCGTGTCGAGGATCGCACCAGGGAGCTGAAACAGGCCCAGGAACAGATCCTCCAGACTCAGAAGTTGGCGGCCATCGGAGAGCTGGGCGCTGGTGTGGCTCACGAGATAAACAACCCCCTCACCGGGGTTCTCGGGATGGCACAGCTGCTCAAGGAAAAGATCGAGCCGGGCACCGATACGGCTGAATCCCTCGACGTGATTATTTCCAGCGCGCGCCGGGTCGCCGACGTTGTCTCTTCGCTGTTGCGACTGTCTCAATCCCAGGTGGCCCCCAATATGAGATCTCTGGACCCCGCGCTGCTGCTCAGGGAATCGGCCTCGATGTTCGAGGGAAGGCTCGAGGAGCGGAGGATCGAGGTAGCGTGGGAACTCGCGTCCGAATGCCCGGTATTGGCGGATGATGGGGATATGAGGCTCGTCTTCAATCACTTGCTGGACAACGCGGTGCGCTCAATGCCGCAAGGTGGAACGCTTACCCTGTCGGTCTCCCGATTGGAGGGAGGAGCGGTCAACATCTCCGTTGCGGACAGTGGTGTCGGGATGACCGAAGAGGTTCGGATAAGGGCCATTGACCCGTTCTTCACGACGGAGGCGCCGGGCTCCGGCTCGAAGGGTCTGGGGTTGGCGACCGTTCATCGCGTGGTGGAAGAACACAAGGGGAAGACTTTGATTGAGTCCGAGGTAGGCAAGGGGACCAAGGTGACGATTTTTCTTCCCGGCACTGTAAAGTTATCTAAAAACTGATAAATGTTGATTTCGGATTTCGTTTTGTGGGGCGCAAAGGAGAAGTAGTTGGCCAAGTACGAAAAAGCGCAGGAGCCGTTCTGCGTCGAAATAGAAGAGGACAAACTGATGCAGGTGGCCAAACTGGCGGAGGTTGGAATGTCCGTTGCCGCAGTTGCTCACGAGGTGCGACAGCCGCTCTCGGCGCTGAAAATCTCTCTTCAGATGATGAGGGAAAACGCCTGGGATAACGAGGATCTCAAGAAAAGCCTGGACGATGCGCTCCAGCAGTCCGGGCGGATCGAGAAGCTGATCGAACGTACGCGCAACTTTCTTATGCCATCCACCGGGAAGAAGAAGATCGACCTTGGTGAAGTAGTCGAGGGGGTCATGACAGTGATGGAATGGCATGGGAACACAGTGAGCAAGAGATCCAAAATGGATGTGAAGATCAATCATGGTTGTTCACTCATTACGGCCGATCAAGCCATGATCGAGCAGCTGGTGTCCAATCTTGTCATCAACTCTCGCGAAGCGGTCGCGTCCAGCGATCGCGGAAGAGTGCTGGTGGTTGTCGACAAGGCCGCCGAAGGTCGGGGCGTGGATTTGATCGTCGCGGATAACGGGGAGGGGATAGACTCGGAGATCGCCCAGAAGATGTTCGAACCGTTCTTCACGACCAAGTCAGCCTCCAACGGAACCGGGCTCGGGCTCTACATCGTGAAGAGGGTGGCCGAAGATCACGGAGCGGCGGTGCAATACCTTGATCGACCGCAACTCCAGGGTCTCAATATCGACAATATGACAAAGGGATTCAAAGTGACATTTCCCGCCTCTACCTCCCGGACCACTACTCCTCCTTCATACAAGAGGATAAGCAGCAATCCTGGTGCGAAAAAGCGGGCGCTTGTGGTGGACGACGAGAACTCCGTTCTGCAGATTCTTGGCAAGGTCCTTGAGCAGATGGAGTTCAAGTGTGTTCTTTGCGCCACCGGTGAGGACGCGCTCGTGGAGCTGGAGGCCGGGCCATTCGAATTGCTGGTGACGGACAAGAACCTGCCGGGGATCTCCGGTATCGAGGTCGCGCAAGTGGCGAGGAATCTCTACCCCGTAATGCCGATTCTCGTGATCACCGGGTTTGCGTCGGAGGAGTCCGCGCTCGAGGCGCTTTCCCTCGGTGTCGCCGATTACGTGCTCAAGCCTCTCGACCTGAATGATTTTCGAAATAGCGTCGATAAAATCATGGCGAAAGAGGTCAGGAAAAAGGAGATGCCCATAGCCATGGCGCCTCCCCAGCCGACCAGAGTTCCTGCGGAAAGAGACGATGTTGCGGTCAACGTTCTCCTGATCGAGGGGAATGACGGTATTCGCGATCTCATCAGCGACGCGTTGCTCGGGTTGGGTTGCGAGGTCGCCGCCTACACAAACCTGGAGGAGGCTCTCGCCAGTATCGGGAGCTATCCATTCGAAGTGGTTATCGCCCGGCCCGAAGATCTGAAGAGCCAGGGGTTCCGATTTACGCACTCGCCGGGTGTGTTGGGGGCGATAGCGCTGATGGAGCGTGGAGGCCTCGACAAGACTATCGAGGCCATCCACCTGGGCGCTCGAGGTGTGCTCGCGGCGCCCTATGACGAAGCAAGCGTAGCATTCGATTTTCGGCATTCGGTCACGCAGATGCGAAAAGAGAAAAAACAACACTCATGAAGGGGCGAGTTCTCATCTACCTGTTGATAGTCGCCGTGCTCATCGGGGGTGGCTTCGCCGTGTCTCGTGTATTGATGGACGGGGATGATGATGTCGAGTTCAGGCCGAAGGAGCCAGTGGTGGTTACCGCCGAGCCCGAGGTGGACGTAGGTCACGATGATGAAAAGAAGGATGCGGGAGTGGTTCCGGAGGTCTCGCGAGTCGTGGAGGTGGTCGACGTAACGGGGCGGGTCAGCCGTGAGACCGGTGGAAAATGGGTGGACGTGGTTGCCGGCCAGACACTGGGCGTTGACGATGCGGTGCGAACCGACAAGGAGTCAAGCGTCTCCATCAAGGTGGGCGAGAACTCGGTGGTCGAGCTGGCACAGGAGGCGGAGATCAAGGTGCACGAGCTGTCGAGTTCGGTGCAGCGACTGGGTCTCGTTCGCGGTCGCGCGTCTGTGGACTACGACGAGGGCGGGGAGCGGGTGCTTCGTATAGAAAATGAGAACGGGAACGCGGTGGCAGAGGTCAGGGCCGGTAAGTTCTCCATCATGAACACCGGCGGGACGGTGGCGGTTGCAACCGAGACAGGCTCGGTAGATCTGTCCGCGTCGGGACGGAAGGTGGAGGTCGCGGCCGGAATGCAGTCGGTGGTAGCGGGAGGAGCTCCGTCGAGACCGCTGACCATTCCCGTTGAAGTGCTGCTCCGCGTTGCCGACCCGGGGTGCATAACCCAGAAGGAACCGTTTTATACCGTCAGAGGTCGAACCACACCGGGATCGAACGTGAGGGTCAACGATGTCCGAGGGGCCGTTGAATTGGACGGTCGATTCTCTGTGAGGGTGCCCCTGCGACCAGGGAAAAACCGCATTGTGGTAGTTACCGAGGATGTCACCGGGAGGGAAAAACGCAGGGTCTTTCCGTGCGTCACGCACGATCCACGCGCGAATATCGAGGGTATTGACATCAACTGGGGTGCACCCAAGAAAACGGGCGATACCTGATGCGAACCGTGCCCATGGGCATCGTTTTTCTCGTCCTTTGTACAGCTTCCCATGGTGCTATTTCGGACGAGACGGACGGTATTGATGACAGCCTGCCGGACGCTGCAAGGGGCGGTGAGCTGGACGTCGAGGTGACTCCCACCACTCTTTTGCTTGGACAAAGCTCACAGGTGGATGTGTCGGTCAATCTCCCGGGAGGCAAGGGAAAGGTCAAGATCTTTGCCCAGCACGGAAAGGTGCAGGAGATCAAGATCGTATCCGGCGACAAGGCAACAGCGGTCTACAATCCCCCAGAGCAATACATACCCAGGGTGGATGTGATTGCCGTAGTGATCGAAACTGCAGAAGGTCCGGTATGGGGGTATGCCTCGGTTCAGTTGATCGGACGTGGGGAGGCGCTCATCCAGACAAGGCCTCGCGCGGAGGCGACCATTCGGATAGGAAGCAAGGAGTTCGGTCCGGTGAAGGCGGGAAGGAAGGGCGAGGCCAGGATTCAGGTGGAGGTTCCTCCGGGAATCGTGAAAGGCGTGGACGGTGAGGGAGGGGACGTGGATCTCCACTTGCCGAAAGTTTCAAGGACCGCCGTGTTCGTGGAGACAAAAAAGATCGGCATGAACGTTCCTGGGGAGGTAACTCTTTTCGCGGTGGTGGTAGGAGAAGACGGCAGCATGGACGAGGACGCCGCCATCGAGATTCTTTGCGATGTAGGAGAAGTTACCGGCGTGGAATCGATGGGTAACGGCGCTTTCAGGGCGATCTACCTTCCACCTGAAGACGGCGAGGGCAAAGTAGAGGTCAGGGTTTCGGTGGAGGGAAGCGATCTTCCGCCGGCTGAAATAAATCTGGTGCTCTTGCCCAGGACCAAAGTCAAGACGGAGGAAGTGAAGGTCGAGACGCCTCCCGACGTGCCGCCCGAGATTCCCTGGCTGAGCATGGCGCTCAAGGGAGGCCTTGCCTGGAACTTCGGTTCCATGCGCTCGTTCGATCTCGGGGCGGACTTCGGTATCAAGCTACCGGTTGGAAACCAACGCATGGGCGTGGGTCTTCAGGTTGGCTTTTCAAGAAGCAGTGAGAGCGCATCGGCGGGTTCCGGCGCTTCGCCGTCCTACGACATGGAATCAAAAACATGGATCGTTCCTTTTGGCGGCTTGCTGTTCTACCGATTTGCCATGGGGACGCGCTGGGGGTTGCTGGCTGCGATCCACGGAGCGGCGGTGATGGTGGACAACACGCTTGACATGGAGGGGGCGGATAACAACTCCCATGAGCGTGATTTTCTCTTCGGATTGGGCGCTTCGGTCGCCCTGGAATTTGACCTCGGTCCCGGGGCGGTGTTTGCGGAGATCGAGTACCTTGCGCTGCTCGGATCGATGGAGACCCTCGATGGAAACCTGTCACCCATGTATTTCAATCTGGGCTATCGGCTTTTCTTTCTCTAGAGGTTTCAGTTCGAGGAAGGTCGGCGAGGCGGTATCTTGTAGACTGCGGCGAGCAGGACGGCCGGCCTGATGGGCTTGAGCAGCACGTTGCGTCCTTGTTCCAGTGCCTCTTCGGCCAGGGGGCTCGGGTCGCCCATGAAGATGAACCGGTCGGCAAGCTCGGAGTACTCCCGGGCAATGTCCTGGTGGAAGCCGGCCAGGGGATGTTCGTCCGGGACCAGCTCACACACGATGACGTCAAGATCCTCGTTGATCTCGTCTATCAGGGTTCGGGCCTCCTGTTGCGTTTCGGAGAGGTAGACGTCGTGCAGCTGGCCGAAGGATTCCTCGTAGGCCTCGAGGTTGCCGGTTTCGGAATCCACAAAGAGGATCTTTCGCCGGGTGCGTGTCATCTCCGCCGCGTCGGTTCTGGCCACCGCCGGGATGCCCATGATCGAGGGGCGATCCGTTATTACCGGAAGCCTGAACGTGAATGTGGTTCCGTTTCCTTGCGTGCTCGACACCGCCATGCTGCCGCCGTGCTCCTTGACGATCTCCTGCACTATCGACAGCCCGATGCCCGAGCCAATCTGTTCGCCCGGATTGGTTGAGGTGAAGAATCTGGTGAATATCTTGTCGATGTTTTCACTGGGTATCCCGACCCCGGTGTCCGAAACTTCGACCACGATCTCTCGACCATCGAGCCGGCCCCGAATGGCGATCTCGTTGAGCCCCGGGGCGTCCTCTTCGATGATCGCCTTTCCCGCGTTAGTGAGAAGGTTGATGAACACCTGGACCAGGCTCCTGGAGTGTCCCAGCACCGTGAGGTCCTCGGGGATATCGATAACAAGGGTAGCCTTGTTCTTGAGCTGGTGGCGGATCAGTCGAAGGGCCGAGCCGGCGGTGTCCTTGAGGTTGACCGGGGTTGGTTGCTTCTGCTCCGGTTTGCCGAGGGAGTGGAGGTCCGAGGAGAGCCCCATCAGAAACTCCACCGCTTCCTGGGCGGAGCGAAGGGATTTGTGCATTCTGGTAAAAGCTGTCGCAGTTTGTTCCGGGTCCTGATCAACGGCCCCTGTTTCAATCAGAGAACCAAGCTCGTTCACCGTGTAAGGTATGATCATACTGAGCAGACCAAGGGGGTTGTTGATCTCATGGGCGACCCCGGCGGCGAGGGATCCGACGGTGGCCAGGCGCTCGGCCCGCATGCGACGACGCTCGGACTCATCCATCCCGACGATAGCCTCGCGCAGATCGGAATTGGCTCGCTCCAACTCCAGGTTGGTATCCTTGAGGTTGGTGCGAAGCCTGCCCGCCTCGAGGGCTTGATGTATGTCCACGCGGAGGGTGTCCAGATCGAAGGGTTTCAACACGTAGCGAAACACACCCAGGTTGATGGCCTCAATTGCGGAATCGGTGTCGGAATAGCCTGTGACGACAATGGACTCCGCACCTATGTTAAGGTTTCGTGCGCCGGAAATGATCTCCAGGCCGGA
This sequence comes from Deltaproteobacteria bacterium, assembly GCA_030591725.1. Lineage (GTDB taxonomy): Bacteria > Myxococcota_A > Polyangia > JAAYKL01 > JAAYKL01 > JAUVAN01. Next base: position 3,678 of record JAUVAN010000057.1, on the reverse strand, counting down.
GCCGTCCGGAAGGTTCTTGTCCACGATCAGGAGATCGAATTTTATTTTTGAAAAATACTGGAACGCTTCCTTCTTGGTACCAACCGTCACCACATCGTGCCCGTCTGATTTGAGCGCGTTGCCAAGAAGGTTTCGAACCATAGACTCGTCATCTACGAGAAGGATAGAGGCCGGGATGTCAACTCTTGATGTCATTATAGCACGGTTGTTTTATTACACAGTGAGCGAGAAATTGCAAGAATGGTATTCGTAGGCGATGTATCATTTATTTTTGAAAACGGGCGATCTTCTCTCCCTGAAAGCCGCCAGTGATTCAGCCAAATCCCTTGACTCGAAAGCGATATTTCGCAGTTGCTCCAGGTATTCCGGGTAGTTCGCAAGCCGGAAGTTAGACTCAAGCGACTGTATTGTGGCCCTTGTTCCATGCACAGCAAGCGGAGCGTTCGAGGCTATTGTACGCGCCAATGTGAAGGTGACTGACATTAGCTTGTCTGCATCGCATACCTCATCGACGACGTTCATGTCGAGGCCGCCGCCATCTCGTCGTAGAAAACGTTTCTCCCCACGGCTTGCTACGACAACGGCTTCGCGCTACGTTTCGCCGGGTTGATGGAGGCCGACTTTAACTGGGAGTAATCGGGATGTTCCTTGGAAAAACAGCAGTGTTCGGCGCGGTTTTATTTGCGGTAACCGCCTGTTTCTTCGATACCGACGGTAGGCCCGCCGATATCGATACGGACGCCGGGACAGATGATGATGCAGGGACTCCCGACGGTGGCGGATCAACCGCGGACGTGTCCGGAACGGTGACCATAGCCGACGGGCTGAACGCCTCTTCGTACGCTGTCGGAGATGTCCATTTTGCGTTCATGGAGCAATGCCCCAGCGCTCCGCCTTCACCAGCCGTTTACTTCTCCCACGTGGAGGAATCCCTCGATCTGTCCTTCGCCGGCGCCGTCCGGGTCTTCGCGGTAAGCGGGGTTCCCACCGGGCAGTCTTTCCTCTGGGCGTTCCTCGACAGCAACGGAAATGCGGATTCTGAATCGGCCGAGCCGGACCTGGATGATGCTGTCAGCACATCCTGCGTGGAGATGGACCTCGGGGGCGGGGAGCTGATGACCGATGTGGAAATCACCCTCGACTTCTCAATGATAGCTTTCTAGATCCTACCCCAGTCCCAGCGCGGTGACTTCGTCTTCGTTCATTCCAAAGAAGTGAGCGATTTCGTGCAGGAGCGTTATCCGTACCTGCTCCACGGCGTCGCCTTCATCGAAGGTAAACGCGTCGATGTTGGCCCGGAACAGAAGTATCCTGTTGAGCGCGGGGCCGGCCGATCCTTCGTCGGGGAAGGGGACCCCCTCGAAAAGACCCAGGGCTCTGGGATCGAAACCTTCGGCCACCAGATCTCTGGAAGGTCGGTCGTCCACCATGATGGGCACGTTTCCCAGTTTTTCAGTGATCTCTGCGGGTAATTCACCAAGCAGCTCTTCCGCGATTCCCACGAGCAGATCCTCGCTCAGGTGAGACGGAAGATCGATGTCGTGGCCACTGTCTCGGTAGAGAACAGCCAGGAAGGCGACGGTCCTTTTTGCGTTATCGCCGAGGTACTCATGGGCGATCCCGATGTCGTAATGAAGATCCGGCGAGTCGTAATCCAGGGCGAGGGACTTCTCGAAGAGAGCGAGCGCCTGTGCGGGCTCGTTGCGCTGGAGGGAAATCCTTCCCAGGAGGTGAAGTGCCTCGGGGCGAAGAGAGGGATCGGCTGCCGCCCGCCGGGCCTTTGACCGGGCGCCCATGAAATTGCCGACATCGAGATCGGCCCATGCATCGTCCAGCAAGCGCCCCAGAGATTCCAACATCAAGACAGTATATAGGTATCGACACGCGAACGTGATATGAAATTTCGACATGAGGGTTCGAAGTTGCATGAGGCTGCTCTTTCTCGCAGCCACGCTGGCGACTGCGACCGCAGCAGCCCAGCGAGTCGAGCGCTCCGGTCCGTGCGAAAACCCCGAACGTTACGATGACTACGGCGGCAGTCCGGACCTCTTGATTTCAAAGGAGCTGGGGCTTTCAGTAGAGGAGGTGGATGCCATTCTGCGCGCGATGACTTCCTCCGACAGAGCCGATCGGGTGATGGCTGCGCTCGAACTCAAGAAGAGCGCCGCCGGTTCGGAGCAGGCGCTGCGTCAGGCCCTCTGGAGTAATCATGGCGCGCGGAATGCCCAGATACGCGAGGTGGTGAAGATCGCGCGCCGCATTATGAAGAACGAGGATGCAGAATCGCGAGGAGGCATGCTCGGAGTTTTGCTGGCGATGGATCCGCAAGGTCAGAGCCATGGAGAAGGGACGCGGGCGGCGATCCGGATCATGGGAATGCTTGTTTCTCTCAATGGCCTCGACACCATGGCGGGATACAAAGTGATCCTCGAATTCTCGGGCAGGCACGCCGGGGTCTTCAGGCAGGAGATCGGGAAGATGCTGGTATCGAACGGCATGAAGGTGATCCCTGCGCTGGTTTACGGTCGTGGCAGCAAGGACAAGGAGCTGCACATGTTCTCGGTCAAGTGGATTCGGGACATGGGCAACCCCCGGTTCGGTGAGCAGATCGAGCAGATAGAGAGCCCGAGACGGCTTGCTCAGCTTCTGGAGGCGTATGCATCGGTCAACGAACTCGAAGCGGTGGAGATCACTCTCTCTCTGGCAAATCACGAATCGGTCTTTGTGCGCAACGCGGCGCGCAAGTGTCTTGAGTACTATGGCAAGAACGTCAAGTGGTCGGCTCTTCGCACCTTTGAGAATACTTTTGGAAACGAGCCGCCTGACGGCACCGAGGTCGGGTACTGGCTGGAGAAGCTGTACGAGCACTGGGACTCCGAGCGAGGGGCCGCCGCGATGGTTCTTTTTTCGGAGGGACTTCGCGCGCACGCCGAGGGTGATCTCGGGAGGATGGAGGCCAGGTACAGGTTGATCCTGAGGGATGCTCCGATGTTCTTCCGCCGTCACGAGATGGCGGGCGGTTTTCTCGATCTGGCTGCCGCCCACGAGAAGGAGGGTCGCATTGAGGAAGCGAGTCAGGCTTCGCTGATGGCTTTCCGGGTGGCCGCGCCGAATACGGACGGCAAGCGCAAGGCGAAGGCGAGGTTGGACTGGCTGGAGGCGGAGACACTGCGAGCCGGCGGCGCGTTCGATGAGGAGCTCTACCGACGGATCGCGCAAGAGGATCCTGCAAACGCGGGTGCGAGCAACTGGGTCGAGGAATACTCGGAAACAGACGATGGAACAGGGAGACTCGTCGTAAAGGCCCTGGAGATCTCACTCGTCCTTTTTCTTGGAGCTCTCTTGTTGTACCTCAGGTTTCGCAGACGCAGGAGCTGAAGAAGGATAAAAAAAGGTTGGTCGTTTTTGATCGTCAACCAAGGTCGAAGGTCCAAAGATCCCGCCGTAGTCTGCGGAGGCGGACAAACCAAAGCGTCGGGCCCGTCACGACAATAAAGAACGGCTATCAGGCGGATATCATTGGCTTCTATATGTCAAGTGGAGGGTTTTGACCCCGAACGGGGGTCTCTTTTTGGAAGCGGCTTCCCGACAATGCCTTGTTTACTGCCTGTTCGACAAGATTCCACATCTCCGGTGCTCCGTCCTGAATTATTCCCATTGGCAACGACGGCAATCCGG
>JAUVAN010000422.1 GCA_030591725.1 Deltaproteobacteria bacterium | reverse complement strand
GAGTTGAACGTCATGGTGGCGGACCGGAAGTTCAGCCGTGCCGTGGCGAAGATGCTGAAGACGGACCTGGCCAACGCCAGAAAAGCCGGGAGTGCCGACCTCAAGGAAAAAGGCATCCTCTTTCTCCTCCTGGCCCGGGCCTCGAGGCTCTTTTCGCCGATCCTGTAGAAGGGGGGGGCGGCGGGCAGCAGGGTACTGTCAACTTGAGCTGATTCTTGCCCAAACAGACATCAGACCAAGAAGGAAAACGCCTGAATACCGCCATTCCCCGTCATGCGGGTCAAGCGTTTTGCCGCAGATTAAGCTCAAGTTGACAATACCGTTTCGCCCGGCGTTGCCATGCCCGGAGGGCTTCGAGGGAACGCTTCACGTCAGTCCCTGTAGGGATCGGGGGTGTTCCCCGGGGCCATGCAGACGATCAGCGGACGGAGCGTGTGGAGGATCTCCACTGTCCCAGCCTGGGCCGTCAGCACTTCAGGAAGGCGTCGGTAGGCTTGAGGTGATTCATCGAGATCTCCTCCTCTAAGAATCACGCCGAGTTCATCCAACCAGTCGTGCATCTCCTGGTGGGTGACCGCGCCCGGCCTCACGAGTTGGCCCTTCTTCCACTTACCTTTCGCTGTGGTGCGAGACATGACCCGACCGGCACCATGAACTGTCGAATACAATGCCTGCTTCTGAAGCCATGAATCGGCGCTCCCCTCCTCGGTATACGCACCCTGAAGGATGACCGCATTGTCTCCCATGGAACCACCAACGAAACCCCGCTGCCCAGGTCGCGCAGGGGTTGCCCCCTTGCGGATCACCACATAATTGCGGCCCGCATGGTTTTCCTTCCAGGCGAAGTTGTGGTGGTTATGGACGAGATCCTGCTCTGTGCCACCGAGGATAGAGACGACCTTGCGGCATACCCACTCCCTCCCGGCGTAGGCATAGCGCCCCGCCAACTCCATGAGGCTCCAGTAGTCGTGACCGACCGGATTGTCCAGATGGAGCAGAACCTCCTTCTCCTTGCCCTTCGAGCCCCATGGATCACCGACCGACAGTGCTAGGAAGTTCGATGCCACGGTATGACCGAAACCCCTGGAGCCGAAGTGAACGCCAACCCAGATCCGGTTCTGCTCGTCTGCGAAAACGTCCACGTAATGGGTCCCGGCTCCGATGGTGCCGAGTTGGTGGCGAGCCTTCTCCCTCAACTTGCTTCGGTAGGCCCTGTGTCCCTCGGGAATTGCTTCCCATGCCGGGTCCTCAAAGAGAGGATCATCCGTGGGGGCATCGCCTGAGAGGTTAGACAAACCCACACCAAACGAGAGAGAGGCGAAGATATCATCAGCTAACCCCCCCATAATGGCTGGGTGAATCTGATCAGTGGTCAGATTCGTCAGGATAGCTGCGTTTCCGCAGGCGATGTCGAAGCCGACTCCAATTACCGACACGCGGCGAATGTAAGCAGCGACCCCACCAATGGGCATGACGTAACCCAGGTGACCATCCGCCATCAGGGCGGCATCCTCAGCCCTAGAGGCCACGTCCCGAAACTGCTCCAAGGTCTTCTCGTCGTGTTCGCCGAGTATGGTCGTCATCCCACTCCCTCTCTGGTCTCGATTGCCCTGTGGGTGGCGAAAACTCCGTCTGCCTCAGAATCATTGATGTTCTTGAGATGCATGAGGACGAGAGCCTCGTTACCCAGATTCGTCTCGCGGTAACACAAGCGGTAACACAAACCCTGGCGCCAGGTGCCGCTGGCTGGCGCTCCCCAGCGCCAAACCGTAGTGTTTCAGCGCTTTCTGGCGCTCACCGGCGCCCCGATGGCCGCCTGATAAGCGTGAGGTCGTCCTGTTCCAAAACCCAGCCCATCGTTAACCGGCGTGTTTGCAGGGTATTAGGTTGAATCCTTCACGCTATTCCGGGTCGACACGACGCGTTTTGGAACAGGATGGGGTTGGCTAGGCCAGCGCGACGATCTCTGCCGCGCCGGCACCGCGAAGCTCGATCAGCCCCATGGACTGGGGCGTGACGCCCCCCGGAATCTTCAGTTGGTCGACGAGTTGTTGGGACGCCAGGAGCCTACGCTGCAGGCGGTTGCACTGTCCCTGAATCCTCGCGGTGACGTTCAGGACCTCCCCATTGAACGCGATCACCTTCTTCGAGCCTCCCATCTCGGCGGTGATCACTTCACCCTCGTGCAAGCCCGCCTTGAACGCCGGTACCGCTCCATAGCGATTCAGGTACTGCCCACTCTTCTTCCACACTGCCTTTTCGATCTCGAAGAAGGCCCGGACGCAGTTGGCGTCACGTACACCGGCTTCATACTTCCACGAGATCACGACCTCATCGCCGACGTATTCGTAGATCTCGCCTCGCGAGTCCAAGACCGGCCCCGCCACATCTCGGAAGAAGTCGTTTACCAGCCCGTAGTAGTGCTCCAACGAGAGATTCTTGGACAACTCCGTGGAGTCTTCGATGTCCACGAACATGAAGATCCGGCGCTCCCTGCGCGGATGGTGGTATCGTCCTGTGACGAATCGAAGCAACACGCCGGGTCCCAAGAGGCTGTTGAGTTGGCTCAGGAAGATGACTACCAGATAGAGCAAAAAGGACGTGCCCATCGCCGCGAAGTTCATGGGTAATGAGTCGCGGAAGTCTTGCATGTTGAGGCCCTGCGCCCAACCAACAAGAAGGCCGACCCCCAGGAAGATCAATGCCAGCGCACCGACGTATGTCACGGTCTTGAGAAGCACCGCGGCTGGGAACGACAGGCGGCGGAACCGCTCCGCAAAGGCCGACGACTCCAAGAGGATCAACGGGAGTGCGAGGAGAACGCCGATGGAGGCCGCCAAGACAGGCTCGGCGGGCTTACGCGGCATGCCTTGAAGGCCGCGGTTACACGGTTCGCTAGAGGATGGTGATGATGAAAAAACTGAATGTATGCGTGGCAGTGGCGCTTGTGTCCGTCATGCCGCCGGCGGTGTCTGCCGGTCTGGATGGCTCATCAGAATTTTTGTGCGCGTCTGTGGACGTCATGGAGTGCCTGCCGACAAAGGGATGCAACCGGGTTGCCGCCGACGATGTCGACATTCCACGGTTTATCAAGGTCGATGTAAAAAACAGGCAACTTGTCACCGGCTCGAAAGATGACAAGCGCAAGACGGCGATCGAGCGTGTGGAGACGGTAGACGGCAAGCTGATGTTGCAGGGTGCGGAAGACGGCAGGGAAGGCGGCGAGCGTGACGGTGTAGGCTGGAGCATGTCGATTGTC
>JAUVAN010000091.1 GCA_030591725.1 Deltaproteobacteria bacterium | reverse complement strand
TTTTCTGGGATTCACTATCCTGTGGAGTCAGAGCCGGAAGGGCAAATGGTACATGGCAACCCATACGCGCGTGTCGCGTCTCAGGAGGGCAAGGAAAGCCATCCATGCGTGGTGTAAGCGCCACAGACACCTCCCGGTAAAAGAGCAACACGCGGCGCTGGTGAGACGATTACGGGGCCACTTTAATTATTTCGACGTTCGCGGGAACATAAGAAGACTGCGTCTTCTGGTCCGAGACGTCGAACGGTCCTGGCACAAATGGCTCAACCGCCGGAGCCAAAGGTCCACCATGAGCTGGGAGAGATTCAAGAACCTTCTCAGGGACTATCCTCTCCCGGCCCCCAACTCCCATAAGGTGTTTTGGGGACCAGCCCAGTGAGTCATGTCAACGGAGGAGCCGTATGGTGGAAATCTCCAAGTACGGATCTGGCGAGGGGCTCGGGACGGGAACGTCCCGAGCCTACTCTACCAAAGGTGCCATGGCGAGACAGGCCGAAGATGGATTATTTTTATGCGGACTTCTGCAAAGGAGAAGAACAATGAGAAGAGAATGGTTGATTGTGGTGCTTACAAGTGTATTCGCGTTTTGCTTCATCGGATGTAGTGACGACGACGACAGCAGTTCTGACGCGAGTACGGATACTGACACGGATGCAGATGCTGACACGGATACGGATGCGGACACAGATACTGACACAGACAGCGACACGGATTCCGATACGGATTCGGATGTGCCTTCAAATATGACAGTTGAAGTGGATGGGGGTGTTCTCGACGCCTGTGTGCCCGATCTGGCTGACAGTGCCAACGACGAATACGCCTATGGCAGTCTTGACGGCACTGACGGTGTCATCAAATGGGGAACTGCGAACGCAACCGGAATGTTTCAGGGCGAGGTCTACACGTCCTTTGGCGCGCCCACGGCTCCCGGCACTTACAACATCGATTCAACGGAAGCCGACTATGCTACCTGTGGTATCTGCCTGTTGATAACAAACGATGATTGGTCCGAGACTTTTATGCCGGTGGCAGACAGTGGAACTATTACGTTCACCGACTATCCCATCACCGATCCGGTGGGCAATCAGTTCACGGGTGAGTTCGATGTTATCATGCAGGAAGTGACCATCGACGGCACCACTCTGGCCACAACCCCGGTGGTTGGAGGTTGTACGGGAGTGATGACCGGCACCTGGACCGGCATGGTCGGAGATTTTCCCAGCGCCAAATAGAAATTTCAATCCCAAATCAAGCTGACCACCAGTTTTCCAGCTTAAAAAAAATCCGCATTATCGAGATGAGCTGTAGTCCCCAATGACGTTATTTCGAAGAAAACGCATTTTGGGGGTGCACAATGCAGGATCGTGAATTAAGTACTGTCCAGAAAGGAGACGAGGCTTCGGTCTCGAGGAGATTTATAAATGATAAAAGTTACAAAAAAAGCGGCAGGAGAGCTGAAAGACGCGATGAAGGACAATGGCGACGGCCCGTGTGTACGTATTTACGTTGCGGGTTATGGCTGAGGCGGGCCCTCCTGGGGCATGGCTCTGGATGAGCCTTCAGACGACGACGAGAAGGTGGAGTGCGACGGAATAACGGTAATCGCCGAAAAGAAGATCGTCTCCCAGTATGGTGGATTCAATATCGACTTCAGATCCCAACCGTGGGGCGGCGGCGGTTTCGTCATCCTGCCCGCCAACAAGAGCGCGACAGCTTGTGGTGACTGTAGCTGTTGACAGGATCCTTCGCCCGCGACACAAATCACATCATGAGAAACTGTCCACTTTGCACCGTGGAGCTCCAGGAGGTGAGCCTCCATCACGAGCAGGTCGATATTTGCAGCGAATGCTGCGGCATCTTTCTCGACAACGGAGAGTTGGGTTCAATTGTGAAGATGGTCAAGATCTTCAGGGAGATCGATCTCGACGAGGAGGACATCGACACCATCTCGGTCGAGGACCGCAAGCGGGATCTGTTCTGCCCCGTGGAGGGGGCGACGATGCGGCCGGTGGACATGAGCGGCGTGGTGGTGGATGTGTGCCCCGATTGTGGAGGGATCTGGCTGGACGGTGGTGAAATGTCTGCCCTGCGGCTCGCCGAGAGCAATCTCAGGGCCAACCTCAATCTGTATACGAGGCTGGGCAGATGACCGGGACGAAGCTCAGGTACGTCAACAAGAAGATGGTGGTAGTCATCAACCGCCTCTGTCTCGAGGTTACCGGCACCGGCATGCTGGCATCCACAACCAATTTACGTCCGGGGGTCGGGCTGGGGTTCGTCGATCAAATTTTCCACAACTCGGTGTTTGGAGAAAAGATCTACCCGGACATCTACCATCAGGCGGCGGCCTACATGTTCTACATCATCAAGGATCATGTTTTCATGGACGGCAACAAGCGCACCGGGTTGTCCTGCGCCGTGACCTTCCTGCAGTGGAACAGAGTGATGTTCGATCCCTTCGAGGAGGAGGCTGCCTACGCGTTCGTGATGGAGATCGCGGCGGGCGTGAACGACCCCAAGGCTGCGATCCCGAAAATAGCGACCTGGCTGAAGGACGCCGGCAGGGTTTCCAACTGATTTTTCAAAAAGGCGCTACTGCAAGACCATGGAAATGTTGTCGATATAGGCGCCCGCCTTGTTGACGGACCCGTCGGACCCGTGGGCAAACCTGAACCCGAAATCGGTGGGAAAGCCGACAGGTGTGTACAGGAACTCCTCGGTCACCCAGACAGTGCTTTCACCGGTGAAGCCAGGTTTTCCATTTACATAAGGCGGGGTACCGACGGTACAGCCCTGGATGGCGCCGATTGAGGTCGTGTCCCATCCTCCCACCGGATCTATCTGCACCCAGGCGCTCCCATCCCAGAACTCCACCAGGAGACCGTCCCAATCACCCGAAGTACCCTCGTACTCGTACCAGATGTCAAACTGGAGATTGAGCGTCATCCCGCCGCACATCGACAGGTCAATCGTCGGAGAGTTGAGAAACGCCGAATCGCAGTTGTTGTAGTCACCCGACAGGTTCGTCGCCCACACATTTCCGTGGCCTTCTTCGGGCGCCCCTGCGACAATCGCACCCCATTCCCAGACACTACCCGTCGGGTCTTCCACAAACAGGCCGTCGTCCGCCTCGAAATCTTCGAGCTGGTCCAGGTCACACGGATCCGGTCCGGTGTCGGAATCGGAATCGGTGTCGGAATCGGAATCGGTGTCGGAATCGGTGTCGGAATCGGTGTCGGAATCGGTGTCGGAATCGGTGTCGGAATCGGTGTCGGAATCGGTGTCGGAATCGGTGTCCGTATCGGCATCAGTGTCACTGTCGCCGTCTGTATCCGTATCTCCGGCTACAGCAAAAGCGGGACCTTCCGAATCGCAAGAAACCGTATACGCCGCAACCAGTGCAAAAAAGATAATACATCTCATTGTGTTTTCCCCTCCTTGCCGGATTAGTTGCCAGGAATACCGTAAATGCACCAATTTCTCGCAACCTTCGCCAAAATGCCACGGATTCTTATCTGATCGATCACAGTATTAATATCTGATCGTAGTGGGGAAGCGGCCACTCTTTCGTGTCCACCAACTCCTCCAGGCGATCGGACGTCTCTCTGGCCGAATCCATGTGTCGTCTCACCTCATTTGCGCAGAACCTTGCAATCTTCTTCATGTCGCCGGCGGTCTCAACCTTCTTTTCGTCCTGTGACAGCATGGAGACTGCCTCGGCGAGCGCTTCTATCAACGTCGCCAGCTCCTCGAGTATTGCGCGAAGGGCGCTCAGGCCCGTCGCCTCGTTCCCCAGCGCGATCACGGTCTGGTTCAGGGTAACGGCGATTCGTTCCTGGTATCTGATTGCGGCCGGGAGCACCCACGTGGAGAGCATCTGACGCATCACCTTCAACTCCACCGCTATCGTCTTCACGTAGGAATCCAACCTCACCTTGTACCTGGCCTCGGTCTCCTCCCGGGTCATCATCTTGTACTTGTCGAACAGCTCGATGGTCGAATCCTTGATGAGCGCCTCCACTGCCTCGGGTGTCGTCCTGGCCGACTCGAGCCCCCTTTTCTTTGCTTCTTTGCGCCACTGCGTGGTGTAGTTGTCACCGTCGTAGCGTATCGCCGCAGTTTCCCCGATCACCTCGCCGAGCATCCCGAGGACGGCAGCGGTGCGATCCTCGCCCCCGTCCAGCCGCAGGGACAGGAGCTCTGACATATGGTCCAGACTCTGCGCCACCATGGCGTTAATGGCCGCGTTGGGTAAGGACACGGCGGCGGACGATCCCACGGCGCGAAACTCGAACTTGTTGCCGGTGAAGGCAAACGGAGAGGTCCTGTTTCTGTCGCTGGTATCCTTTGGAATCTTTGCGACGCCGGCTATTCCCAGATCTATCTCATCCACTCGACTCTTCTTCCCCGAGACCGCCTCGGCCAGATTTTCGAGGAGCGCGTTGAGCGGCTTGCCCAGATGAACCGACATGATGGCCGGCGGAGCCTCATTTCCACCCAGGCGAAGATCGTTTCCGGCGCTGGCAACGATACCGCGTAACAACGGTCCGTGATGCATGACGCCGCGGACTACAGCCATCAGAAACACCAGAAACCGTATTCTGGACGATCGATTGCCGCCGGGCTGCAGCAGGTTGACTCCTTCCGAGTCGAAAAGGGACCAGTTGCAGTGTTTTCCCGACCCGTTGACCCGGGCGAAAGGTTTCTCGTGCAGGAGCGCTTCGAGACCGTGATGGGGCGCGATTCTCTTCAAGATCTCCATGATCAGCTGGTTCTGATCCGTCGCGATATTGACCGAGCTGTACAGCACCGCGAGCTCGAACTGGGCAGGGGCCACCTCGTTGTGTCTTGTCTTGACCGGAACTCCCAGCTTGACGAGCTCCCGCTCAACGTCCTCCATGTACCCGAGCACTCTGTCCGGTATGGCCCTGAAATAATGATCTTCGAGCTTCTGTCCGCGGGCGGCTCCCGCTCCGAGCAGAGTAGTGCCGCAGGCGAGCAGATCCGGGCGTTGCTGGTATGTCTCCTTGTCCACTAGGAAATATTCCTGCTCCGCTCCAAGGTGAGGCATGGCGCTTGTTACCCGCTTGTTGCCCAGGAGTCTCAGCATTTTCACTGCGGACTTGCTCACGGCGCTGATCGATCTCAAAAGAGGCGTCTTCTTGTCCAGGACCACGCCGTGGAACGAAACGTAGACCGAGGGAAGGCACAGGGTCGCGCTCTCGCCCCGTTTCATGATGAAAGCCGGAGAAGACGGATCCCAGGCTGCGTACCCCCGCGCTTCGAAAGTCGATCTCAGGCCGCCGTGGGGAAAGCTCGACGCGTCCGGTTCGCTCATGATCAGCTGATGTCCGGAGAAGTGGTCGATCACCTTGCCGTTCGAATCGTACGACAGGAAAGAGTCGTGCTTTTCGGCAGTCAGACCGGTGAGCGGCTGAAACCAGTGGGTGTAGTGAGTCGCCCCTTTCGCGATCGCCCACTCCTTCATGGCGTGTGCTATGACATCGGCGGTTTCCGGCGAGATGGGCCGTTGATTTCTGATGGCAAATATCAGCTTGTCGTGAAATTCCCGGGGCAATTTCTCCTTCATAAGATCAAAGCCGAATACGTTTTCGCCGATCCCTGCGGAAAGTCGAGACATCTCGCTGTTCATCTTTCCCTCTTTTTCTTCTTCTATATTTGGTTGTTGTTGCAATATTCGCCTGAAAATCTGATACAAGCACAGCTTTCCCCGTTTTTCAATATAGAAATATGAGGAAAGGGCTCCGAGGTCCCCTGCACGGTGTTGTTGCCGAACGCGTGCGAAAAAGTATAATCGATTAACTCTTTAGCTATCGAGAAACGTCCATACGGTCAGAAACGAACACCTCCGGCAACGGAAGGAGACAACATGTCCAGAGTCCATATCCTTATCATCGCCGTTGTTTTCACGGCTCTTGCGTTCGCCGCCGGCTGCGGATCCGAGGAACCCACGCTTGTTCTGACCGTGAGTCCCGCGAACGCAAAAGTTTCGGTGGATGGCTACGTTCATCCGGGTGAATCGCCGCACACCGTCACATTCAAGGGATCCGGTCGCTACAAGCTCGACATCTCCAGTCCGGGTCACAAGCCGGTGGAGATGATGATATCTCTGGAAAGGGGAGAGCATCTGAATCAGACGGTAGAGCTCATACAGGATTCTCTTCAGATCGCGGGACCCATCGACCCGAACGCGCCGCCGATCAACCAGCCTCCTTATCAGGATCCTCTGCAGATCCCGGAGGGTCCGCCGAACGGGGTCGAGACATTTATCGTCAACATATCGTCCAGGCCCTCGGGAGCAACCGTGACCATCAGGGAGCCCGGTGTGGCCTACCGACGCAATGTGGGTATGACTCCCGTCTCAATTGCTCTCCCATCGACCGGCGCCACGGAAGTGCTGGTTACCATGGCGGGCTATGCGAACCATCGTCGACTGGTGGTGGCGCCGCGGGGCGGAAGTGCCGTGAACATGGACGTCCTGCTCACGAGAAAAAAATCCCCAAACCCGCCTTACCCGATCCCCGACCCGCTGGTCCAGGTAGACCCGCCTCCCATCACTGATCCCGGATCCAGGGGTTACATTTCCGTCAACTCCAACCCGTGGACGGTGGTCACCATCGACGGAAAAGCGGTGGGCAACACACCGCTGGTCAACTTCAAGGTTTCCCCGGGCCGTCACATCGTGCTCATGGAGAACAGAGATCTGGGAGTGCGCAGAAAACGTGTGGTGGACGTGCGTCCCGGCGAGTACGTCCGCATCTCAGAAAACCTGAACTAAGCCTAAAGATCGAAAACGTCCTGACAGCCGTTCTGCATGAGCGACGACATCGACCCCAGGGCCGACTCTATGGAAGTGGAGCACATATCGAAGTGGCGTCCGTTCGCGCCGAACTGCGCGGTGAAGGCAATTACCCCGGGTGTTGGATCGGTTTCGCCGAAAAAGTCTCCATCGTTGCAGCCGTAGTTTTCGGGGCCGGCGATGGTGGCGACGTACACGTATTCCTCAACGGGTATTGTCAGACTCTCGTCATCCTTGGCGGCCATTATGCCGTCGTAGATGTCTTCCCTGGACATGGGCGACTGATCGTCCTCATCGGTGATGAACACCAGGAACAACAGCGCATCGTCCCGGATGAAATCGGCGTTGGCGTCCCACAACAAGGACTCGAGCCCCGCCTGGAGTGTGGGCTCTCCAACGGAGAGATCCTCCTGGCACGGCAAGTTGCCGACACAGTTGAACTCCGCGCTCAACGTTCCCGAAGGTCCCTCCATCCACGGCTTTTCTGAAGCGAAGTCGCAATCCTCGTGACCCACCTCCTGGCAACCGTCAATATCGTGAGCGACACCGAGGGGCCATCCACTCGTCATGAAGGCAGAGGCATCCACGGACTGGCCGCCGATGTTCTCGGGCCCGTAGAGATGGTTGGTTATCCCCACGCGTATTGTGCCGGGCTGCGGATAGGACGCCAGCATGTTGGTGAACCCCGAGAAGCCGTCCTGCACCAAGTTGTTGAGAGTGAGCATCATCGACTGGGAACTGTCGATGACAAAAACAATATCGATGTTGCAGGTGTCGTGGGGATCCACCCAGGTGTCCGTTTCGGTGTCCGTGTCGGAATCGGAATCAGAATCCGTGTCGGTCGTGCCGCCCTCACCCGGTAGCTCCTGCATCATCCAGCACCCCGTCCCAAATTGAGTCACCAGAACAACAAGCAGGACCAGGTTCCGAAGCTTTTTTAAAAAGGATGTTCTCATGAGATCTTGAATTATATCATTTCAATTCATGTGATGTGCTCGGTAAAAAAGATTGTTCTTTTTCCTTGACTGACTGGTCAGTCGGTAATAAAAAGGTGCCAGACACATTTTGACCGACTGGTCGGTCAAACAGGGAGAAGTCATGTCACCAAAGATAGTGGACAAGGAAGAAAAACGATTGCTCATTGCTCACGCGGCCTTCTCGGTGTTCGGCAACAAGGGGTTCGACCGGACCAGGATGGACGATGTCGCAACGGCGGCCGGGGTCGGAAAGGGCACCCTGTACGAATATTTCAATAACAAGGAAGACCTCCTTGTTGGAGCCATGGGGGTGATGATGGACGGCATGGCCGATGGCATGCGCGGCGCGCTCGAAAACAATTCCCCTCCGCTCGACAAACTCCGGGGCCTGACCGTCTTCATGGTCGAGGCCATGGAGCATATGGGAGAGGGCTACCGTTTCTTCCTCGAGTACATGCTGCACGTTAGCCGGGCGGGAAATGATTTTCCGATTCTCAAGGAGATGCTCCTGGAGTTTCGCAAGGGAATCGAGGATCTCCTGGTCGCCGGTGTGAAGGCGGGGGATCTGCGTAAAGACCTGGACATTGTTAACACAGCAGCGACTTTCGCCGCATGGTTCGACGGCGCAGTCTTCCACTGGATCGCCGTTCCCCAGGGGCCGTCGATGAGCGAGATGGCCGACGCCTACATGGACACCTTCTTCAACGGAATACTCGACCGAAAAGGAGGTCGCAGATGAGGGCAAAACTCTTTAACCTTCTCGCCCGTCTGGTCGGCGGGAACCCGTGGCTGGTTCTGCTTGCGGCGTTACTTCTATCTTTCGCGGCAATCGCGGTCTCGAGCAACCTGAAAATGGAGACCCGCATCCTGGATCTCCTTCCAAAGGGCGACCCCGCGGCAGTGGAGTTCGACAATATCGTCCGGCAGTACAGCTCGGCCTCCCAGATCATGGTGGGTGTGGAGGGCGGCTCGAGGGACACCAAGGTGGCCTTCGCAACGGCGCTGAAGGAACGCGCCGGTGAGATCGTGTTCACCGACAAGACGGACGGAACGAGCCGTCCTTATATCAAGAGAGTGGATCTCAGCTTTGATAAGGATTTCATCGAGAATCACGCGATGATGCTCTCCAAGGTAAGCGATCTCGAGAATCTGGAAGAACTCTTCACCGACCTCGGGCTCGCCGATCTCCTCATGGCGTACAACGATTTCTTCGAGCGGGAGTACATCGAAGACACAAGTAGCGTGACCGAACGTGAGAAGGAGGACCGGGCCATCTCCAGCCTGAAGGGTCTCGTCGAGTGGTTGGAAGGCATCGAGAAGGTGGACGACGGCGGCAAGGCACTCGATAAGCACGCCGATCGGGTCACGGATCTGCTGACCACAGGAGATCGATACATGTTCTCCGGTGATGACTCCATGCTCATCGTGACGTTGATCCCCTCCATCTCCATGGACCGGATGGAAGAGTTGCTCGCCGGCGTGGAAAGCCTGAAGATTCTCATCGAGGACATACGGAAGGATTTTCCCGATCTCGAGGTGCGCGCCGCCGGTATGCCCGTCCTGGGATACGAGGAGAACGAGGCGACCATCGGGGACATGGGCATAAGCTCCATGGTTTCCCTGGTGCTCATTCTCGTCCTTTTCGTCCTGGCCTTTCGCATGTGGACCGCCCCTCTGCTGGCCGTCATCAACCTGATCGTGGGGATAATCTGGACGACCGGTTTCATCGCAATCGTCTTCGGTCGTCTCAACATCATGACCATGATGTTCGCGGTGATCCTCCTGGGCCTGGGTATCGACTTCGCGATACACCTGAACGCGGCGTTTTCCACCGCCCGCAGCGAGGGAAAGAGTATCCCGGATTCCCTGGCGGCAATGTATCGGCGTTCGGGATCCGGCGTGATAACAGGCGCGCTGACAACCGCGGTAGCCTTCCTGGCCCTGGCGCTCACCGGACTCGATGCCTTCATCGAGCTCGGCATTGTCCTGGGTGCGGGGATCCTTTTTACCCTCGTTGCGTCTCTGACAATTCTCCCGGCCATGTGGGTGGTTCATGAACGCATCGCCAGACGCCTCCGAAAGGGGAAGGAACGAAAATCCAGGCCCGTGCGCCTCGCGTTCCCATTCCTGGAGGCCTCCGGCAGGGCAATGGCCCGGCGCCCATGGATCTTTATCGGGATCATGGTTGCGCTCACGGCCGGCGCGTTGCTGCTGTCTCGAACCGCGAAGTTCGAGACCGACATGCTCGAGCTGGAACCCCCCGACATGCCGTCGGTGACCCTCCATCGGGATATCCTCAAAAAGTTTGAGCTCCATCCGGACTCGACCCTGGTAACCACCGACAACCTCGAAGAGACAGCGGCCATCGTGAAGAAGATGAAGAAGAACCGGCTGGTGGGTCAGGTGGATGCCGTCACGGAATTCATTCCGTCGCCAAAGAAGCAAAAGAAACGTGCCCGAATTGCGAAACGGGTGGGAGAGCACATGCGGGATTACCTTGAGCCGAAGGTAACGGTCGGTCTTACCGGTGTGCCGGCTTTCGCGCAGCCGCCCGAGTACATGTCCATCGACCGAGTGGATCCCGAGGAAGTAAAACGATTCGCTTCGGAACTCGATCGACTTCAGATGAATGTTCAGGAGATGAGCCAGCTTGCGTTCGCTTCGGTGAAGAAGAGACTACAGCAAGCCTGCGATCGGCTCACCGGCGGCGACGAGCCCGAGTTTTCGAGAATCCTGGCGGTCAAGAAAGCCCTCGACGAGGGGTCCGATCCGGGGCGTCGCATGGCCGAGTACCAGAGGGCGTACATCCCGCTCCTCGCGCACAAGATCGAGAAAATGTCCGACACGTCGCCCATCACCCTGGACACCCTTCCCGAATCCATCAAGGAGCGGTACTTCAGCGTGGAGGGCAACAACCTGATCACCATCTATTCCTCTGTCGATCTCTGGAAAGAGGACAAGATGGAGCTGTTCAACTCTGCGATGGCCAGGGTAACCGATCGATTCACCGGGTCCGTGGTTCTCATGGACCGCCTCATCGAGCTCGTCGGAAGCAAGGGGCTGATGGCCACCTTGCTGGCCCTCGGCGCGGTCTTCGTCATCCTGTTGATAGACTTCAGACATTTCGGCTACGCCTTGCTGGGCGTGGTTCCCCTGGTCACCGGTTTCATATGGATGATCGGACTGTTCATTCTGGCGGGTCGGTCGTTCGACGTGAATAACGTCATGGCCATCCCGTTGATCCTGGGGATAGGGATCGACGACGCGGTGCATGTGCTTCACGCGATCAAGCGGCAGGGAATACAATCCGCGCCTCAGATCCTCAAGCACACGGGTCGCGCACTGGTGCTCACCTCGCTGACCACAGGCATCGCTTTTGGGTCTATAGCGTTCGCGTCTCACCGCGGTCTGGCGGGCATGGGTCTGTTGTTGGTGATGGGAGTTGCGGGTTGCCTGATGACGTCGCTCTTTCTGCTCCCGCCCATCGCGAGAATCTTTTTGAAAGACAAGAAGTCAAATGAAATGAGCAAGGAGGTGCGTCATGCTTAAAATCTCGACTGTTTTCATCGGTTCGATCGCCACGGCTTTTCTTCTGCTTCCCATCGCAGCGCAAGCACAATCGGTCGCGGATATTTTGAAAAAGGTTGATCAGTCGGGCAACTCCGTCTCCGCAAAGATGGAAGTCTCCCAGACGGTCACCACACCGTCGGGGGACACCCGCACCTTCAAGATGATGTCGTACTCGTCCGGCGGCCAGGAGAAGGGACTCACGGAATACCTCGCTCCCGCTCAGGTTCGCGGGATGAAGATCCTCACCCTCAACGACGGTGACGACATCTGGACATACTTTCCTAGGACCAACCGCGTCCGCAAGATAGCATCCTCCGCTCGCAACCGCAGGGTCCAGGGATCCGACTTCACCTACGACGACATGGCCACTGGAAAGATGGCCGAGAACTGGAAGGGCAAGGTAGCCGGCACGGAGAAGATCAACGGGGTCACCTGTTACAAACTTCAACTCGTGCCCACCGCCTCGGGTCCCAAATCCTATTCCAGATCAACCGTCTGGATCGACAAGGCGAAGAATACAATGCTGCGAGTGGAGTACTACGATCTCGACGGCGACAAGCTCAAGCGACTGGACATATCCGGGTACAAGAAGATCAAGGGAATCCAGATCCCCATGCAGTACACCATGACCAACCTCACGGACGGCGGCACGACCGTAATGAAGGTCCTCAAGGTGGCCATCAACGTCGAGATCGATCCCGGCCTGTTCACCGAAGCCGGCCTGAGCAAGTAATCATGATGCTCAAAACATCTGTCCCGATAATAGCCCTGGTGGTGTTTACATTCACCGTGAACGCGCAGGCGCAGGATGCCGGAGTCGAGGCGCCCGATGCCGGAGTGGAGTCGCAGGATGCCGAGGTCGAACCGGATCTCGGCGACTCTCAGTGGGATGTAGTAGTCGAAGACGACAGTGCGATTGAGGGCACGGCGGAAGACGATGATGACGATTACTTCGTGCGGGCGGGTGACGATTTCGGTGTGAAGCTCCACGGCTCGTTCGAGAACC
>JAUVAN010000408.1 GCA_030591725.1 Deltaproteobacteria bacterium | reverse complement strand
TGATCGCGCCGCTCTATTACCGAGTTGCCCGAACACCAACCGGTTCCGCTGAGGAAGACGGGATTGCGAGCGGTTTCGAGCGCCACGTCGGCTGACCCGAGAACGGCAACAATGGCGCCGTCGGCCGGCCTGGCGATCATCTGCTCGGTGACCGGAGCCGCCACCTGGCGGGCCAGCAACACGTCCTGAGCATTGATGTTGTTTCCGTACGGCGCAAATGCGTTGCCGACGCCGCAGGTCTTGTTCTTTACCACCACTTCGGCCACGTCCTGTGGACTATAGCCAGAGCATTCCATAAACTGCTGCATCTCAATACCGGCAAGGTAATTGGGCGTAACGCCCAACCGGTTCCAGATCGGATCGTAGGAGAAGTGGAGCAATTCGTCCTTGGTGAGGATGTTGCTTGCCTTGCTGTAGGCCTCGACCACCAGTAACTTGAACTGCCCGGTGTTGATCTGCATCGCGGCAGAGCAAACCCCGTGAAGGAAGTCGCCGCAGATCGTGTAAACCGACTTGCGCTGCACTCCGAGTTGATCGGGCACATACTCATCGGCGATCGAATAACCGGAAACGAAATCCTCCTCGACGGAGACGGCACCGTCGAGCTGCTCGGCCTCGATACCCGCGTCCGCATAGGCCATTGCTGCGGCCCTGGCGATAAGCTCGCGGTACGAGAGCCCTCCCGACGCCGGGAACGACCCGCAGAAACCAACTCCCATCAAAACAACACTCATAGCTTCTCCTTTCAGCGCGATTCAGGCCTCAGAGCCCCTTTTCATCAAACGCTATTTGACCAATCCCGGAATTTTCTCTCCACAAATGACTTGAAAACGTAATGTATACTCCGTAAATGAGGTAGAGAATGACATTTGTCAGCCTACGAAACTCACTCAATTGAACGTAGGACCATACACATGAAAGAGCGGAAAATGAAGACTATTCTCGTTTTGCTACCGATTTTGCTTCTCGTCGCCTGTAACGGATCACAGGAGGTCGATCCCAAGATCGACAAGCTGGGCCGGGCGACCGGTTCAACAACCCCCCACCAGATGCCGCCGCGCGAAACGATGGGCGGCAGCGCGGTACAACCGGCCGGCGAGAAGCCGATTCACGGGGGCGAGATCATCGAGACCATGAATGTCCCGAATTATACGTACATCAAGCTGAAGACCGACAACGGCACCGAGTTGTGGGCGGCAATACCCCAGACCAAGATCGAGGTCGGTGCGAAGGTGCAGATCGCCGAGTCACTGGTGATGACCAAATTCACCAGCCCTTCCCTTAGCAGAACTTTCGATTCCATCATTTTCGGCACTTTGATTGGGGATGAACAACCCAGAGACGGGGGTGTGAACAAGGCCGACAAGGAAAAGGAAAAGGACAAGCCCAAGCCGGAGCTCCCCCCGGGTCATCCACCTATCGATAAATAGAATCAGCAGTAACCGCAAACCAGGCAGGCATCCACGCAGCAATCTCCCAGGGAAACGCAGGCCGAGTCGCAGTAGCAGTTTCCTCCGCTGCCGCCACACTCCGAAATATCGCACGAATCCTCCGGCAGAATGGTGCCGGAACAACTACCGCAGGGAATGCTGTCCACTTCGCCCACGCAAAGGGAGTCCCAGGAGGTCGTGCAACAGAATGAATCGACAGCACAGACGCACGTTTGAATGGAAAGGACGGTACAGCCCGGAGTGGAATGGATCGTGCAACAATCTCCCACGCTGCTACCGCAGTCGGCGGGGCATGAAGCGGCGGTCTCGCCACAGTCGCACAATCCGTTACCGCAGTGATAACCGCAGTCGACCTCACAATCACATATAGTCTCACCGCAGTCGCATGAGCTGTTGCCGCAGTGCGCACCGCAGTCGGGTTCGCAGGTGCACATGTCCTCCCCGGCGGAGGCGATGCAGTAACCGTCGCCGCACGTGGTAGGACAATCGGTCAAACAGTTGTCCGGATTCTCGCCCGTATCACAGGTGCCGTCTCCACAATATGATCCCGTGCCGGTGCCCGTGTCTGTATCCGTGCCGGTGTCTGTGTCGGTATCGGCATCCGTGTCTGTGTCGGTATCAGTGTCCGTGTCGGTGTCCGTGTCGATGTCCGTGTCGGTGTCCGTATCAGAGTCGCTGTCCGTGTCAGAGTCGCTGTCCGAGTCAGAATCGCTGTCTGAATCAGAATCGCTGTCCGAGTCAGAGTCGCTGTCCGAATCCGAGTCGCTGTTCGATGCGAGTCCATCCTCAAAACCGTTGTCCATGGAAGCGCATCCCGCCAGAGCAATACCTGTGATCAGAATACCGAATACGATCAAATATCGGCGCATGGTTCTCTCCTCAATCTACTTGATTTAATGGTATCACGAATCCGGGTGCAAGACGGGTCTTATCGTCAACGCTACTTGACGTTTACCTTCAGCGTAGTCTTCTTTCCCTTGCGGGTAATATCAAAGACGAACTGATTTTCGGTTCGCATTCCCGAATAAATAGATAGCGCCTGGTCGGCACTGGTGAGAGGCACCCCGTTCACCCCGTGGATAATGTCGCCCTTCTTGGCGCCAAGAATCTCGAGGGGACTGCCCTTCTTGATCCGTCGGAGTCGAAAACCGGTGACCTTGCCGTTCTTCTTGTACGGCCTGACCCGAACGGACCTGGCGAACTTGGTCGGATTTGCCATCGCCTCGTCCAGCAACGACCTATCCACGGTTCGCTCGTTGGGGCCGTCGACGCTGATCCGATCCTTCATGGACCCGCTTGCCCCTCTTGCCCGGACCGGCTTTTTCCCGGGAACACTCTGCTCGCCGAACATGTCGATGTAGCACTCGTCGCTGGTCCCCCGAAGAAACAGGTATCTCCAGGTTATTCCGGAAACGAATCTCCCGTTCACATCGTCGCCGATCCGATACAGAAGCTTGTCTGAGCCGTTCTGGACAGTAGCGAATGACCAATCGGGATCATTAGGCGCGGCCACCGTCGCAAGGAGCTTGAGCTGGTTGTCCGTACAGGGAACGAGCGGCAGATCACCATCGAGGCTGACCGTCTGTTCCATCTCCTCATCGTCGAAGGGGATGATGGGACCGGTCTCCGAGTCGAAGATGTTCCGCTTGAGAATATCTCCTCCGTCACGTCGAGAGAACCGCTGCGAAGAGCCCGCCTTGTATCTTTGCATGCCCTGAGGCCCGCTTTGCGCTTGCGCCGACGGGAGCAAGCCGGAAACACTGGAGGCGATCATCTCCGCCGCGCCACTGGCCGTGAGAAACGCCACGACGGCGAGCGCCGCGAGATTGAAAACCCAGAAATACTTGGTCAGTAGTTTTTCCATTTGCCTTCTACTTCTCTATTGTAACCGATTTCACATGTCCAGCACACTTTGGGTCGCTGACGGTCATCGGGCACCTCCGTCCCGACCAGCCGTTCCGCCCCACGGCCCTCCATCTGCCTCCCCCGGGCC
>JAUVAN010000452.1 GCA_030591725.1 Deltaproteobacteria bacterium | reverse complement strand
CATCCTGTTCAACCACGAGTCCCCGCGTCGCGGAGAGACATTTGTCACCCGCAAGATCACCCGGGCCATAGCCCATATCAAGTTCGGGTTGCAGGAGAAGCTCTACCTGGGAAACATGGACGCGCAGCGTGACTGGGGATACGCCGGTGACTACGTGGAGGCCATGTGGCTGGTCCTTCAACACGACGAGCCGGGAGACTTCGTGATCTCCACCGGTGAGACCCGCTCGGTCCGTTCGTTCTGCGAGATCGCCTTCGCCACCGCCGGCATGCCGCTCGAGTGGCGGGGCTCAGGAGTAGACGAGGTGGGTGTCTCCACGAAGGACGGACGCGTCTTGGTGGCAGTGGATTCCAGGTACTTCCGGCCGGCGGAGGTCGACATGTTGCTCGGCGATTCCGCGAAGGCGCGCGAGAAGCTCGGGTGGGAGCCGAAGACGAGCTTTGACGAACTGGTGAAGATGATGGTCGAGTCGGACATGGAAACCACCCGTCGTCTCGTCGAAGGCGTAGATCCTGCCGAATACAATGTAGATGGTCTGCGGGAGGACTAGGTTTACTTCAGGATCTTGTCCAGAATGCCGTCGAGCTCCTCGTAGCTCGTGTACGTGATCTCCAGGCGGCCCTTGCCCTTGACGTCAACGATCTTCACTCTGGCGCCAAGCTCTCTTTGCAGTTGATCCCTGAGGTTCCTGACCTGGGGGCTCATGCGGGGACTTGATGTTTTCTTCGGCTTGTCGGACCCGAGCGCCAGGGCTCTCGCCTGACGTTCCGTTTCGCGTACCGACAACCCTCGTGCGACGACCGTCCTCGCGAGGCCAATCAGAGCCCTGGTAGAACCGGCCTGGAGCAACGCGCGCGCGTGGCCCTCCGAGAGGTTGCCGTCGAGCACCATCGCCTTGACCTCGTTGGGCAACTTCAGGAGGCGCAGGCTGTTGCTTATGCTGGAACGGTCGCGTCCGATGCGCGCGGCCACCTCTGCCTGAGATTGACCGTGGTCGTCTATCAGACGCCGAAACGCAATCGCTTCCTCGATGGGGTTGAGGTCCTCGCGCTGTAAATTCTCTATCAGGGCAAGCTCGAAAGCCTTGTCCTTGCTCACGTCCTTGATAATAACCGGGAGCTCCTTGAGACCCGCCAGCATGGCCGCTCTCCAGCGTCGTTCCCCGGCGATCAACTCGTATGACCCTCCGACCTTGCGCACTACTATGGCCTGGATGAGCCCCTCCTTGCGGATGTTGGCGGCGAGTTGATCGAGAGCCTCCTTGTCGAAGTGCTTTCTCGGCTGGTCGGGCTGCGGAACGATCAGGTCGACGGGGCACAGAAAGTAGTCCCTCGATCCCGCGCCTCCTCTCGGCCCCGAACCGGCGCCGGGGATCAGAGCGTCGAGCCCCTTGCCCAGAGCGCGCCGCTGCGTGCCTTTGGACCTGGTGGTCACGGGTTGATCTCCAGGTATTCTTGCGCCAGCTTCAGGTATTGCTTGGCGCCTTTTGACCGCGCGTCATAAATGAGGATCGGCTTGCCGAAAGACGGGGACTCGGACAGTCGAACGTTGCGCGGAATCACCGTCTCGAAAACCCGACCGTCGAAGTTCTTTCTGACCTCGCTGGCCACCTGGGTCGAAAGGTTATTTCGGCCGTCGTACATGGTGAGGAGGATCCCGTCCACATCGAGGTTCCGGTTCAAATCCCGGCGCAGTATGTCGATGGTTTCCATCAGGCGCGACAGTCCTTCGAGCGCGTAGTACTCGCACTGCAGCGGCACGATGACCGCGTCGGCGGCGCACAGTGCGTTGAGGGTGAGCAGCCCGAGGGACGGTGGACAATCGATGATGATGAAGTCGTACTTTGAGCGAAGAGGTTCGAGGGCCTCGCGCATGAGGGACTCCCGGTGTTCCGTGTTCACGATCTCTATTTCCGCGCCGGCGAGATCGCGGCTGGCGGGCAGCACGTCCAGGAAATCCATCCCGCTCGGCACAAGTGTTTCAGCGGCGGAGGTGTGACCTATGAGAACTTCGTAGGTGCTGGCCCTGAGATCTCCCGGTTCGATTCCGAACCCGGAGGTTGCGTTCGCCTGGGGATCCAGATCGACCAGCAGCACGGTCTTCTCAGCTGCTGCGAGAGACGCACCGAGGTTGACAGCCGTCGTGGTCTTGCCCACGCCGCCCTTTTGATTTGCAACTGAAATGATGCGGCAATTAGCCATATTCTCTAATGATATTCAGCGCATACGCGCAACAGCATTATGAATACACGTTATCATAAAACAAGGCAATCCCTTAAAGAGGTTTTGTTTCTAATTTTGTGCAAGAAATAGAAAAGCCCCGAGGTGTTAGCCTCGAGGCTTTAAGTTTTTGGCGGGGTCAAGTCGATTCATTTCGGAAATTGTGTCTGTATCCCTCAGAGGAAGCGTGGATGGTGTTCGAGGAGGTCAAGAACGGGATGTTCGCCTCGTAGCAAGGGACACCAGCCCTCTGCCTCTCCAGGTCCTGCGAAACTCGGTTCGCCCTGGGGTGCGTCGATGGAGGGAACGAAGTGACCGAAATCAACTCGGTTCGCTCTGAGGTGCGTCGACGAGCATCGCGAAGCGAGCGCAGTCAACTCGCGAGGCTCTGAGTACCCTCGCGGGATACAACTCGATTTCGGGAT
>JAUVAN010000080.1 GCA_030591725.1 Deltaproteobacteria bacterium | reverse complement strand
GGGATACACCCTGGACTGCGCGGTGGGTGGGTGCAGCCCGGCGTACATCATTAATGCGGGCTTCACCTACACCAACACCACGGGCGCCGATGTGGACGTGCACGCGTTCATCGAGAGTTCCATATACATGGCCACGGGATCCTACACGGGCACGGTGACGCTTACCGCCCTTCCCGAGGGCAACACTTGCGCCGACGCCATCGTGGTTACCAGCACATTGCTCAGCGCGGGCTACACCTGGTTCGATACCAACCCGTTGTTCGGCACCTCTTGTCCTGTTTGCACGGGCGCTTCGGGGCCGGATGTGTGGCACGAGGTAACCGTCCCCGACGGGGACGTCCTTCGAGTGGAGAAGACCGGCGGGACAGCCAACGCCTTCATCGCGGCGCTGTCTGACTGCACCGTGTCTCCGACAGTTTACAGTTACGTGCTGTTCCCCGACCCGGAGGTTCTCGTCTGGCACAACGGCATGGGCTCCGACCATACAATGTACGTGGTGGCGGGTGCGGTGAGTGGTTCTGACGACATCACCGACATGTATATCGAGTTCTCGTCGCAGCCCCCGGTGGCCGGCGACTTCTGTACCAACGCCCTGGTGGTCACGGACACGGGCGGCGACGACACCGAAAATTATACCGACGCCTGGGCTTCGCTCGGGGATTACTTCTGGGGAGCCACGGATTGCGGCGTCACGAACGGCCCGGAGATCTGGTTCGAGGTGCAGGTTCCCGCCGGCGAGTTGTTGACCATCTACGAAAACTCGACAACCACCACCACGGTGCAGATCATGCCGTCCTGCGGCGCGGACTGTGTTGTCACCGGCCCGGACACGGCGGCGTACCTCAACAACACATCCTCCACCGAAACCCTCTACGTGGCGCTGGAGTCGGATACTCCCGGCCCCACCGGGGACTACGATATCACCTTCAACTGGGCGCCTCCCGCAGCGGGTAACCTGTGTGTGAGCGCCATCACCGGCATCGCTCCCACCGCCGGAACGCCGGTCAACTGGACGGGCTCCTGGAGCGGTTACACGGATACCTCCAACCTGGATCCGGCCAACGGCTGTACCTTCGCCGAGGGTCCGGAAGTATGGTTCGAGGTCACGGTCCCCGCCAACGCCAAGCTTACCGTCAACGACAACGAGGTGGGCACGGGTCCGGCCACGGTGATTCACGTTGTGGACTCCTGCGGCGACCTGGCCATCTGCCCGTTCTCCGCGCCCGACACGGTGTCCTGGTACAACGAGGACCCGTCCAATCCGGCCACGGTTGTAATCGGAGTGGAGACCATAAGCTCCAGCGTGACCGCCGGAACCATCGATCTGGACTTCATAGTTACGGCGCCCATTCCCGCCGGTGACACCTGCGGAACGGCCCATGTGATATCCACGTTCCCGCACTTGCAGACCTATAACTTCGGCGCCTATGATCCCGCCTGGCCTTTCGATCCGTCCTGCGCCGCGGCCACCGGAAACGATATCTGGTTTGAGGTGGATGTTCCCGCAGGAGAGGTGCTCTTCCTGGAGGCCAGCCCGTTTGGCGGCGCCGAAGTGGCGGTTTACATCGCGGATACCTGCCCGGTCGCCGGGTGTGTGTCCAGCTCGGCCGACCCGGACCTCGCCAACTGGTACAACTCCGGATCCTCGACGACTACGGTCTGGGCGGTGGTCAAGGCCATAGATTCGTCAGATAACTTTGCCAACGTGGCTGTTTCACTGAATGTCACCACTGCGTCGCCAGGGGACTTCTGTTCGGGCGCAACAGCGGTGGATCTCACGGCCACCAACCCCCAATACTGGACCGGCAATTTCAGCGCCTTCACCGATGGTTTCACGGGAGGAACGGGTTGCGGCGCCCTTGGTAGCCCGAACCCCGACGTATGGTTCGAGGTGGACGTTCCGGCAGATCAATGGCTCAGCGTGACCGACGCGTCGGGTACTGCGATGGGCATTCGAATTCTGGATACCTGCGCGACCAACAATTGTTCGTCATCGGGAACGACCTCTGCATCATGGCAGAACACAGATCCTGTGAACCCGGCGACTGTCTACGTCGTGGTCGAGGCAGACGGTGTGACAACCGGCGCCATCGATCTGACATTCACCGCAGCCACGGTCACGATCATCGAGGACTTCGAGGCGACCGCGAGCACCTGGCCATGGACGCCCTGGAGTGGAACCACTTGTGGAATCGTGAGTACCGCCGGAGCCCACGACGGAAGCCAGGGGCTGAACGATCCCAATTGGTGCCGTATGTATACGCCGGTGATCAGCTTCGGAACGACGGCAGGACAGATCCTCTCAACGTGGGTGCAGCCCGGATCCAGCGGACGCGTATACCTGGGGTTCAACGCCGATACCTCGGGAGCGAAGTCCTTTGTCATAGCGGCCAATACCAACACGGTAATATTTCAGACAAATGCCGGCTACAGTTACTCGGACATGACAAGCAGTCCACAAACGTTCTCTGCAGGAACCTGGTACTTCACTGAGATCGAATACAACGGCGGCGGGTCATTCACGGGTCGCCTGTACGCGTCAG
The DNA here is from genome assembly GCA_030591725.1 of Deltaproteobacteria bacterium. GTDB lineage: Bacteria > Myxococcota_A > Polyangia > JAAYKL01 > JAAYKL01 > JAUVAN01. The sequence goes on along the minus strand of JAUVAN010000080.1, from coordinate 10,948 downwards.
ACGGGACGACTCTCCTGAATACTATCACCTACGATTGGGGCACAGCGAGCACCGCTTACGGTATTGCGATCCGCGGATTCGGCACCACCTATGTAGATACAATCTCCATCTGAGATAGGCTCTAACCGGTATAATTCACCAGCCTGCCGGCCTCCCCCCGAGCGCACATTATGTGCCACGCAATTTGGGACGGGGGATTCTTGAAAACAACAGAAGATACAATCAGTTACGGCGAAACAGCGTCGTTGGCACGGGAAATGCTCCGTATCCTTGGGAAATGCCGCAGAAAATGCGCACTGAAATGGAGCAAAGACCATGCAATATACCCAGGATCAAATGAGCAGCCGGTACTCTTTTAAAATATTTCTCGCAGGTCTCGCGATTACCCTTGCTGTCGGGTGCGTTGAGATGCCCCCAGCCCCGACCAGAAGCTTGCTGGAGAATACCGGCGGTGGTGATGAAGTAGATGATGACGGGGGAAGTGACGACGAGGGAGATGACGTTGGTCAATGGCCCAAGAGCTATGTCCCGTCTCACAGTTTGCAGAATTTCGGCGATTGCGGGGAAGTGGAAGAATACGTGAAGCAGGCGGCCAAGGAGGCGATAGCCGCCAAGATGATCGCGTATTTGAAGGTTTATGAGGGCTGGACACCCTCCGGAAGTTCGGACACCGATACCGACACCGATATGGATGTCGATATGGATGTCGATATGGATACCGACATGGACGCCGATATGGATGCCGATGCAGACGCGGACGGCGATGCCGATGCAGACGCGGACGGCGACGAGAGTGGATATACCGAGACCAACGTCCAGGAGCAGGGAGTGGACGAGGCGGATCTGGTAAAGACCGACGGCGAATACTTCTACACGCTCAGCGGGAACGAGCTGGTTATCGTCCAGATTCTCGGAGGGGGAGCAATGGAAGAGGTAGGTCGGCTAGAGCTCGCTGGGAGACCTCTGGAGATTTTCCTGCGAGGTGATCTCGTGGTGGCCTTGCACTCCATGGAGGAGACCGATATTCCCCTCGAGATGAGGTATCCGCCAAGCCCGGTGCCCTCGTGGGAAACGTGGTGGCAGACTCAGCCCGAGCCCGGATATTCGCGAATATCTCTGGTGGACGTGTCGGATCGTGCCGAGCCGCAGATGATCAGGACCGTCGACTATGCGGGCAATTACGTTACCTCCAGGCGCGTGGACAATGGATTGAGAGTGGTTCTCACCAGCCCCGTAACACCGTTCCAGCTGGATTTCATTCCCTGGAATGAATTGTATAGCTTGCTATGGAAACCCGACACTACATACGCGAAGATTCAGGAGAAGTTCCTTTTCTGGTACGCCGAGGCTTGTGCCCAGATCGACGCGGCGGATCTTGATGATATCATGCCCAAGAAACTAGACTTGGCGGCTTCACAGTCCGATGGCCTCGTCCAGCAGGCGTCCATTTGCTCCGATATCTACGGGCCCGATTCGCCTGCGGGGGCAGCCGTGACCACAATCGTGAGTCTGGATCTCGACAACCCGACGACCAAGCAGCGGGATATTGCGGTGTTCGAGGGCGTGGGGATCGTTTACGCCAGTCAATCCTCACTGTACCTGGTCACCTCTCGCGATTATGTGCTGGAGGCTATCGGCGCAGGGTTGTGGGAAGAAGACAGCTCGGGTATCCACAAGTTCGATATCGCTTCGTACCCGGGGCGGGTCATCTATCAGGCCAGCGGGGCGGCGACGGGGCACATGCTCAACCAGTTCTGCCTCGGCGAGAAAGACGGCTATCTCAGGGTGGCGACGAGTACGGGAGTGGACGGGCCGAGTCTTCAGAGCCATCTCCTGGTCCTCGAACAGTTCGGAGGCGAGCTTCAGGTTGTAGGAGAGATCCACGGGATAGCACCCGGCGAGGAGATGTACTCGGCCAGGTTCATGGGGGACCGCGGCTTCATGGTCACGCTGCTGGTTGTGATTGAGCAGGACCCGTTGTTCACGTTCGATCTCTCGGACCCCTACAACCCCACCGTGGTGGGAGCCTGGGAAGGACCGGGCTTCTCGACCTATCTCCATCCCCTCGGTGACAATCATCTCATCGCCCTGGGAAGGGAGGGCGGAATGGGGAATGTCTCTCTATACGACCTTACCGACTACTCGAACCCGACCCTCATGCAGCGGATGGAGTTGCCGGGGTGGGGCTACTTGTCTGCCGCGGAGTACGATCACAAGGGATTTACCTATTCTCCTTCACGAGAGATTCTATCGCTTCCCTTCCAGGACTACACTTCGGGAAACACCGGGCTGCTGCTGTACCATATCGACGAACTCGGCATAGCGCTGGAAGGTGAGATGCTGCTGGGGGGGGCCGAGCAAGCCAAATCCCCTGCGCAACGGTCGGTGATGATTGGCGACGCGGTGTATGGACTGTCGAGGTGCCGCATCACCTCCGCCGACATCTCGAACCCGACCACGCCCCTCGATTCCATCCCGCTGTACGAAGGCTCCTATTGCGCGGAGAACTCCTGGTAGTCACATCCGGCCTCTGAACGGGCTGGCTATTCCGACAGGTAGTCCTTGATGGACGCGGCGAATGCCCTGACGTCGTCCTCGTCGACGCGGGAGCAGATGACGAACCGCTGCCCCCACCAGCCCGGGTCGTAAACGGTGAAACCGCTCTGGTTGAGATGATCTGTCAGTCCTTGCAAGGTCTTCTCGCCGTCTTCGTGAATGTTGCAAAAGATCATGTTCGTCTGCACCAAATCGGGGTCAAAGATCATCTGCGGTATGGGCGCGAGGAGTTTTGCCAGGAGCTTCGCGTTGTCGTGATCCTCTTTCAGCCGGGCTACACCCTCTGTGATGGCGATGATCCCCGGTGCGGCGATCACCCCCGCCTGCCGCATGCCGCCACCCATCTGCTTGCGTTTCCATTTTGCCGCGCGGATGAACGCGGCCGAGCCGGCCAGGATGCTTCCGACAGGCGCGCCGAGCCCCTTGGAGAGGCAGAACATGACACTGTCCACCAGCTCCGCAATCTGCGAGGGTTTGACATCCAGAGCCACCGCCGCGTTGAAGATTCGCGCTCCGTCGAGGTGGATTGGAATGTCGTGCGCGTCGGCCAGGCTCCGTATCTTCTTCATTGCGTCCAGGGGCATGACGGTTCCATCGGCCAGGGCGTTTTCCAGGATGATGAGTCCGGTCCCGGGGTGATGGACATCCTCCAGTGTGCGGATGCGGGGCAGGATGTCATCGTATGAGAGATATCTTGTGTTTTCAGGGGCCACGGTTCTCGTCTGGGCGCCCCAGAGAGCGGCGGTGGCGCCGGCCTCGTGGTCGATCACGTGAGTTGTTTCACCCACGATGACCTCGTCGCCGGGTCTGGTGTGCACTCCGATGGCGCACTGGTTGCCGAACGTACCGCTGGGCACGAAGAGAGCCGCCTCCAGCCCGAGGATCTCGGCCGACATCTCCTGTAGCCGGTTGACGGTAGGATCCTCGTCCACCACATCGTCGCCCACAACGGCGTCGCGCATGGCGTCGCGCATCTGCGCGGTCGGAAGGGTCATGGTGTCGCTACGGAAATCGCGTGTCTTCATGGTGCTCAGTTCTCGAGTCGTTCGATCTGGGCGGTGACCTCGGTGCGGTCGATGGCGTTGGCGGGGGCGATCTTCAGGTATTTTTTAAAAGAAGCTATGGCGTCGGCGCGCCGGCCCGCTGTGAGCTGCGCGAGCCCGAGGCGATAGAGCGCTTCGGGCAACCATTGGGGTGGATCATCGACGTTTTCGGTGAGCTTCACGGCCGTCGTGAGGTGCTTGATGGCAGTATTGTTGCCGCCGATCCGGAGCCGGGCGAGGGCCAGCTTGAAGTGCATTCTCGCGTCGTCGGGAATTTCCTTGATGGCCCGCTGGTAATAGGACAGGGCCGAGCGCAGATCCGCCAGCTCCTCGAATGCCTCTCCGATGAACCCGTATGCTTCGGCCAACTTCGGGTCCAGAGTTAGAGCCTTATCGAGCGCCTTGATGGAGTCCCTGGCGGCTCCGGAACGCAGCTTCGCTTCGCCGATGCGGAGGTGTATTTCGGCCATCTCCGGATCGAGTTCCATGGCGTGGTTGAGTTCCTTGAAGGCCGAGGGCATGTCCCTCAACGCCATCAGGGCCATGCCGTACCGCAGATGATAGAGCGGATTCTGTTCTTCGAGTTCAACGGCCTTCCCGAGGAATGGAGACGCCTCGACCGGGCTGTCTTGCGAGCGGAGGAATTCGCCCATGTAGAAATTGGCTTGTGCCGACCGGGGATCGGCGCCAAGCGCCTCGCCGATCAGTTTTTTTGCGCGTTCGATGTTTCCGCTGAGGTGGGAGGCTGCGGCCACTCGTATCTTTGCGCCGATGTCATCAGGGTTGGCGGCAAGCGCTCTCTCGTATGAGGCGAGCGCCTCGGTGACATTGCCGGAGACCTCCATGAGAAGCCCCTGCTCCAGGGCGAGCCCCTGATAATTCTTGCTCCGGGAAGTTACCTCGTCGAGCGCGGCCATCGCGTCCTCGTAAGCCCCCATCTTTCGGTACATTTGAGCCATCCTGAAGTGCGCCCTGATATTGTCGGGCTCCAGGTTCAGCGCTTCACTGAGGGATACGATTGCGGTCGGGAAGTCCCCCCTTCCGGCGTAGCCTTCAGCCAGCGTAAGCTTGACGAGGGCCGAGCCCGGGATGACCCTGGATGCCTCATCAAGGGTTCTCATGGCTTCCGCGTCGCGCCCGGTCTTCATCAGAAGCTCCGAGAGGCCCACGTAGGGTTCTATGTAGGTCTTGTCGAGGGCGATGGCCATGCCGAATTCCTTCTCGGCGTTCGGGTTGTTCTTGAGCGCCATTTCGACTCGCCCCATGAGGTTATGGATCATGGGGTTGCTCGGGTGGTCGGGCATAAGCTCGACGAGGAGCGTCTTGGCGTCCGCGAGGAGCCCCTGGCGTATCATGGTGTCAGCCTGGCCGAGCCGGGCCCGCAGATCGCTCGGATCCTCGGACCTGGCCTTGGTGAAGTAAGAAGAGGCTCCGGGCAGGTCGTTGTGTTGCAACGCCAGGAAGCCGCGTCCGACCAGAAGGACCACGTCCTTGGAGTTCAGGGTCTCCGCGAGATCGAACTCGCCGGTCGCCAGGGCGTACTCCCGATCAATGAGGTGCAGCCGTCCCAGAAGGCTGTGAGCGTGCGCCCGCTGGAAATCCGTGGCGATGTTGGGGTTCAGGTTGTGAACACCGGTCAATAGATTTGTGATCCTTTTTGTGTCTCGATCTTTTTCCTCGATCAAGATGGTAGCGAGGGCGAGCTTCAAATCCGTGTGCTTGCGATGGGATTTCACCTGCTTTTCGAGGCTGGTCTTTGCTTCTGCGATTCTGCGAAGGCCAATCAGGCTTCGGGTCTCCAGGTAACCGGCCCGTGCGGATTTCTCCTTCTTCAACAGGATCCTGGCCTTTTCGAGAGCCCCGGCGAAGTCGCCCTCGAAAAGGTGGGCCTCGACAAGGAGCGCGAGCATGTTGGGGTCGAGCTTCTTCTTTTTCTTGCAGGACTGTATCACCTTGGGAATCTTGAGCGCGATAAGGTCCATGGAAGTGATCGCGAGGGCCGCATAAGGCGAGTCCGATTTGTCCAGGTTGATCTTTCCGAGAAGCCTGGTGGCCGCATTGTGGTGTTTCTTGTCAACGCCGAAACGGATCTGATGAGCGTTGTGCACAAATACGCTTATAAGCTTGAGGTCTTCGTTGTCCGACAGGTCTTTGCGCGCTATTCGCAAGTCATCGAGGGCCAGATTGAGATCGGCAAGGGTGTCATTACGCAGGCGCCTGTCTATCTTGTTCGTCAACTGCTCCACTAGTTGTCCCGAGGCGGCACTCGGCAACATCTTTGTGATGGCGTTGACGCCAAAGGGGCCCAGTGATGTGAAATGGAGTCCGCCGCCGCCAATTCCCAGCAGCAAGACGACCACGAGGATGACGATCCGGCCCCGTCTGCTTTGTCGTTCGTAACGGCGACGTCCCTCGAACTTCGCCCCCTTTTTTCCTGAGGAGGGATCAACGGTTTCGTCCGGAGCCTCGTCGATGACGGACCCTCTGGTGAGGCGCTCATGTGGGCTTTCTGCAAGATCGATGGAAGCCGAATCTGGACTCTTTGTAGATGCTCCAAACGCATCGAACTCTCCGCCTACATCTGGTTGCGACCCGGCGACCTCGGGTTCATCGCCCAGATCGATCTGTCCGAAATCGGTAGAGCCGCTCGACGCCACACGCTCCACATGGGGTGAAGGCGCGGGGAGGCTGGTGATGCCTTCCGTTGGTTCGGGGAGGTCCGTGATCGTCTCGCTGAGGGAAGGCAGATCAGTGACTCCTCCCGCCGGACTGGGCAGATCGGTAACTCCTACCGACGGGCCGGGCAGATCGGAAACTCCTCCCGCCGGACTGGGCAGATCGGTGACTCCTACCGACGGGCCGGGAAGGTCGACTGCGCCGGATGGAGTCGGCAGGTCAATTTCACCAAACGGATCCATCGGATCCGGGGTCGGAATGTCACCTCGGGAGTCGGCCGTCGGGCCGGGAAGATCGATGTCCCCGAAAGAGAAGTCGTCGTTCGCCGCCTTGGGGGCGGGCAGGTCCACGCTTGCCGGTGCCGGAAGGTCGATGTCCCCGAAAGAGAAGTCGTTGTTCGCCGCCTTGGGGGCGGGGAGGTCCGCACTTACCGGTGCCGGAAGGCCGATGTCGCCGAAGGAGAAGTCGTCGTTCGCCGCCTTGGGGGCGGGCAGGTCCGCAATCACCGGTGCCGGAAGGTCGATGTCGCCGAAGGAGAAGTCGTTGTCCGCCGCCTTGGGGGCGGGCAGGTCCGCAATCACCGGTGCCGGAAGGTCGATGTCGCCGAAGGAGAAGTCGTTGTCCGCCGCCTTCGCCTTGGGAGCAGGTAGATCGGCATGATCGCCGAGGACGGCCGGAAGACTGGAAGAAATCGAGTTCTCCACCTTGGGATTGGAGATCTTTTTCGGCAGGCCTGGTTTCTTCGGCGCCACGGACGTGGCGCTGTTTCGGGGCATTGACGAGTCCCTGCTCTCCGAGGTTGTGCCGTCACGGTTGACCTTGAAGGAGCACGAGCATTTGGGACAGCGCATTCTCTGGCCCTTTTCCGGAATGCGTCGTTCATCCAGTTTGTAAGAATTTTGGCAGCCTGGACATGCTACGTTCATGGTCGCAAATACCTCCGGTTCCCCGGGTGCGGGGATCGACAGTCGAATCCCATGGGGGATCAATGCTATCCAAACGCGCGTTCTTGGGCAAGCTCGCTACGGCTGATTCTCAGGGAAGCAGGGCGTCGGCGATTTCCTCGGCGCGGTCGGTCTTCTCCCATGTGAAGTTTTTACCGGTCCTGCCGAAGTGGCCGTAAGCTGCAGTGGCCTGGTAGATGGGGCGGAGCAGGTTGAGTTGCTCGATGATGGCTGCAGGACGCATATCGAAGTTCTTTTTAACAAATCCTGAGATCTTCGCGTCATCCACAACGCCGGTGCCGAAAGTCTGCACCATTACCGAGACGGGCGCGGCCACGCCGATGGCGTACGCAAGCTGGATCTGACACCGCTTCGCCAGTTTGGCGGCGACGATGTTCTTTGCCACATAACGAGCGTAGTACGCTGCGGAGCGATCCACCTTGGAGGGATCCTTGCCGGAGAAGGCCCCGCCTCCGTGGGATCCCATTCCGCCGTATGTGTCCACAATGATCTTTCGGCCCGTGACTCCCGCGTCGGCATAGGGTCCGCCGTGGACGAAACGCCCGGTGGGATTGACCAACAGACGGGTTCTTCTGGACAAGAGCTTCTTTGGGATGGTTTTTTCAATGAGGTTTTCGCGGATCCACGAGGTCAGGATCTTGTGAGAGACATCCTCCGTGTGCTGAGTGGATACGACAATGGTGTCGATGGCGACAGGCACGCCATCCTTGTAGCGTACGGAAACCTGGCTCTTGGCGTCGGGTCTCAGAAAATCGCACGCATTCGCCTTGCGCAGCCTGGACAGGTTCTTCATCAGCTTGTGAGCCAGCGAGATGGGCATCGGCATCAACTCCCTGGTCTCGTTGCACGCGAATCCGAACATCATGCCCTGGTCGCCCGCACCTTGTGCCTTGTGCATTCCCGTGCCCTTGGAGACGCCCTGGGAGATATCGGGAGACTGCTTTTCAATTGCCGACAGCACGGCGCATGTGTCGGCGTCGAAACCCATGGAGGAGTCCGTGTAGCCGATCCCGCGGATGGTCTTGCGGACTACCTCGGGCATATTGACCCAGGTCCTGGTGGTGATCTCACCCGAGATCACGGCCATGCCGGTCTTTACCATGGTCTCCACTGCGACCCTCGATGTTGGATCGTCCTTGAGGCACGCGTCCAGAATGGCGTCGGAGATCTGATCGCACACCTTGTCGGGGTGGCCCTCGGAAACGGATTCGGATGTGAAGAGGTACTCGCTCATTGCCGCAGCTCCTTTGTTAATACAATGGTCATGAGTTGCTAAGCCCGACGGGGCTCGTTGTCAACTTTTGTCTGATGGGCGCCTCAAACCAGTACGCGTTCGATCTTTGCGCCGAGCTGCTTGAGGCGGTTGTCGATGTCTTCGTAGCCGCGATCGATCTGCCGGATATTGTGTATTATGGAACGCCCCTTTGCCTTGAGAGAGGCGATCAGGAGCGCCATGCCCGCGCGAATGTCCGGGCTGGAGAGCTCCTGGCCGTAGAGGGCGGCCGGCCCGATGACCACGGCCCGGTGCGGATCGCAAAGCACGATCTTGGCGCCCATGGTAACCAGCGAGTCGGTGAAGAAGAGGCGACTCTCGAACATCTTTTCGTAGATGAGAACGGTGCCCTTGCACTGGGTTGCAGTGACCAGCAAGATGGAGGTGAGGTCGGCGGGAAAGCCGGGCCACGGCGCGTCGTCGATTCGGGGTATGGCGCCGCCGAGATCGCACATTATCTCCATCTTCTGGTTGGAGGGGACGGTGAGCGTGGTCCCGTCGAGCATGGTTTCGACTCCCAGCCTTCCAAATCCGTTGCGGATCATCCGCATGTTCGGGGGCTCCACGTCCTTGATCACGATCTCGCCGCCGGTCACAGCCGCGAGGCCGATGAAGCTTCCGATCTCGATATGGTCGCTCATGATCCGGTGTTCGCACCCGGTCAGCGATGATGTGCCCTTGATATGCAGGACGTTGCTTCCGACGCCGGATATCCTTGCGCCCATGGACTGGAGCATGTTGCACAGGCCCTGGACATGGGGTTCGCACGCGGCGTTGTAGATCATGGAGTCGCCATCAGCGGCGGCCGCTGCCATGAGCGCGTTTTCCGTGGCCATGACCGACGCTTCGTCGAGGTAGATTTCGGCGCCCTTGAGGCCGTCGGGGGCGGACAGGTGATAGGACTTGCTCAGCACCACCTGGGCGCCGAGGGTTTCGAGGGCGAGTATGTGGGTGTCGAGACGCCGCCGTCCGATACGATCGCCGCCCGGGCGTGGAAGAGTCAGATGGCCGCGTCGCGCAAGGAGCGGGCCCGCCAGGAGAAACGACGCGCGGATCTTTGCGCACAGCGACTGGTCGGGTTCCAGCTCGGCGATTCCGGAAGGATCTATTCGGAGGCTGCCGTCTTTGTGGGAGTCGACCTGCGCTCCGAGGCTCTTGAGGATCTTGATTATCGTGTTGATGTCGCCGATGTGCGGCACGTTGCGCAGTGTGACCGGCGACGAGGCCAGCAGGGTTGCCGCCAGCACCGGAAGCGCCTCGTTCTTGTTTCCCGAGGGAGTTATTTCTCCACAGAGTGGAACTCCTCCCTCTACGATAAAGCTACCCATCATCCATCAACTTTCTCCCCCTTAGGGCTCGCTCAAAAACAACTTCCCATTTTGCACCGCCGATCCATCCCGCCCGGCTGCGTTACTCCTCCTCGAATTGGCCCTGCCAGTCCTTCGTCGTCGTGCCTTGTCGGACGGGCGCCTCGACGCCACAAATCTGGGAACTTATTCTTTCGCGAACCCTTAAAACACCTGAACAATCGCACAGATGAGAACGCCATTACAAGCAGAAACAGGGACGATTCGGCGTCCCGGAACTTCAGATACAGCAACGCTGTGCAAGGGTAAAAAATGCCCGTGGTTTAGAGTTGTATGGGGTGGGTACCATCGCTCAGGTGGCCTGTACCATCGTTCAAGCCGGCCTGTCCCATTGCTCAACAAGGCTGTCCAATCGTTCGAGGTACCCTGCCCCGTCGTTCAACACGGTTGTCCCATCGTTCGGCACCCCCGGTACAATAGCTCAGCATACCCGGTACAATAGCTCAGCACCCCCGGTACAGTAGCTCAGCATACCCGGTACAATAGCTCAGCATACCCGGTACAATAGCTCAGCATACCCGGTACAATGACTGCAAGCACCCGTTACCATTGATGAAAGCGCCAGGCGCTATTTTGGATGCATGGGAAGCCGATGGAAGCTAGTTGGTGGCCTGAGCCAGCAGGGAGCGGACGCGGTCGTCGCGTTTGCCCAGGGCGGAAAGCAGGCGGTAGGAGGCGCCCCAGACGTCCCGCTGGCGCGAAACGGCTTCCTTTTCGAGCTTGGTGGAGGTCTTGGCAGCGCCCTTGGCCGCGGTGCGGGAGCCCAGCATGCCTGCCAGATCATCGGCGGAGGCGCACAGGGCATCGAGACGGGCTGTGGTAACGCGGCGTTCGGCCAGGGCCGGGTGGATGCCGGTGAGGCCGAGCAGGGCGCCGGCGTCTTTGGCAATCTCGGCCCGCAGGGCTTCCTGGCTCTTGGACTTGCCGACCTTGCGCTTTTTCTCGCCGCCCTCTTCGTATACCGCCACGGTGACCTGGGCTTCGTTGCGGATGATGCCGTCCATTTTGGAGATGAGGCCGGCCGCTGAAGCATCCCCTCAAGAAAGCGCATGACAGAATCCCTTGTCC
>JAUVAN010000402.1 GCA_030591725.1 Deltaproteobacteria bacterium | reverse complement strand
TGAATAAGAACTGTCGGTCAACCGTGCGTTGCGTTTCGCAGTACACGGCATCGGGCTTGAGCCATCTTGGTCGTTTTGCCATGGGGCCTCCTTTTCCCCTGTAATCGGTCGTTTGCGCCGGGAGTTGCCGAAAATCGTCAAAAATGGGCAAAAATGAGGCAAAATCAGAGAAAATAAAGACTGGGACTCTTGTGAAGCTCTTGTGAAGACAGGACATAAAGACTGGGACTCTTGTGAAGACCTCTTGTGAAGACTCTTGTGAAGCCGGGAGACGAGGCGGGCGTTGACTATTGAAATGGAAATAAAAATCATGTCACTCAAATCGATAATCGTGATTTTCTTCGTTGGGGTGTTGATAACATCATCAGGTTGTTCGCCGAATTCTCCTTCCGCTACTGATGCTGATACAGGAACTGGTTCATCCAGCGACACAGATACTGACACGGACACGGATACCGACGCGGATTCTGACACTGACTCGGACACAGACACCGACGACTGCATACAACCCCAGGCGGTTGCCGATTGTACGGACGGATGGTGCAGGGTGGAGCCGGGTTGTTTCATTCTCGGGTCCCCGATTACCGAGCCCTGTCGAGGCGCAAATTCTGAAAATCAGGTACAGGTGACGCTTACACGGACATTTCTTATGTCCAAACACGAGGTCACTCAAGCCGAATGGGAGGCGGTGGGGTTTATAAATCCTTCCAAGGACATTGGTCCGCAAAAACCGGTGGTCTTTGTCAACTGGCTGGAAGCTGCGGCCTATGCCAATACCTTGTCAACCGCCGAAGGTCTGGATCCTTGTTACGATCTCGTGAATTGCATGGGCACCATCGGAAGCGGGTGCCCCGTGGATTGGGAGGTATGCAATGCAGCCCTCTTCGCGGACACTTATACCTGCGAAGGAGATCCGCACCGCTACGCAAACTGGTACGAATGCCCCGGGTACAGACTCCCCACAAGCGCCGAGTGGGAGTACGCGGCCCGGGCCGGCACCACTACGGCCACCTACGGCGGAGATGTCACAACCGACGGTAACTCCTGCCAGGAAGACCCTGTTGCCGAGCCCATCGCATTTTATTGCAATAACTCCGGCGACGCATTCCACCCGGTATGCGGCAAGCAAGCCAACGACTGGGGTTTGTTCGACATGCTCGGCAACGCTGGGGAATGGATTGATTATGTCGTAACCGGTTTCAGCATGTCGGCAAACGCCGGTATCGAAGGCCCACTCATCGATCCCTTGGGCGCGCCTCCTGAGCAGGATGATCGGCGTTCCATCAAAGGGGGATGTTATCCCAACGAAGCCTGCTATTGTCGCGCCGCTGACCATTACGGTCGTGACTTCGATACAAGAACCCTCGCTACCGGTTTCCGTTTGGTGCGAACACTGAATCCACCACCCCAGCCCGACGCGGGAGTCGATGCGGGGAAGTGATGCGGTTGACTTGTGAACTATCTTGACCGGAGGCTATCCGTCCACGATCATCGGTTCGATGGAAGATTTCTACGAAGCCTTTATCGAGCGCCTGCAGCAACACGCCACCCGCGAAGGACTCTCGGACTTGAGGCTGGCGAGGGAGGAGTTTCACCGTTTGACCGGTGAGTTCGAGGAAGGCGAGCCGTGGTTCGAGACCAGGATGAGGATGTTCCTCGACTGGTACCTTCTCGATCGACGCGGCCACGACGATATCACACCCGTCGAGAGTTTCATGGAGACAAACCGGAACACGCTCGACGACGCGGATAGAAAACAATTCGAGCATCTCACGGTGACGTTGCGTTCGGTTTTCAAGATTGTGAGGATGCGCGGGGATTCTCTTCTGCTCGACGATCTTGCCGGCGGCGGGCAATGGCTGGCACGTTGGATCCTGCCGACGGTCGGGCTCAAGAAGAACGATATACTCAACTCACGCATGGTGTTGTTCGACGGCACTGTGACCATCGGCCGAGGCGCGGTCCTCCACCCGAGAGAAGCGCTCGAATCAGTGGAGAGAATTGTATCCCGCGCCTACCAGGAGGAGATGCCCGCACGGCAGATAGTCGATCATCTGGACAAGATGCGCCTCAAGCTCGACAGGTATTCCAACGTCAAGATTCGCCATGTATACCAGTATCCCGATGACGCATTACTCTAATCCAATACCCTTTGCGTGCGCCCTCGCGTTGAGCCTTTTCTGCGTGGGAGCCTCGGCACAAGCTCAAAGAACAGATAACCCTCCGGCTCAGAGGGGCGTCGCGCTTGGCATGTACAGCGAGGACCCGGACTGGTCCTACGTGGACATGCTCGACGAGATGAAAGATTCCGGTGTCAGCCACGTGGCCATAGTCGTGCCCTATTACGTCAAGAACGACTCCTCTTCCGTCATTTACAAGCATCCCCGCTATTCGGTGCCCATGCACACAGTCGAGCGCACCGTCAATGACGCGAGAAAACGGGGGATGAAGATCTTTCTCTTTCCCATCCTTCGAGTGGAGGACAAGTCCAACAACGGCTGGCGCGGCACCCTGAAACCGGACGACATCGACGGCTTTTACAGGAGTTACACAGCGTACATCCTCGAGTTCGCGCGTCTCGCTCAGCGCCTGGCCATACCGATCATGTCCGTAGGCTCGGAGCTCTCCACCCTGGACGTGAACACCGCCCGCTGGAAAAAAATCATCGCCGCCGTCCGCCAGGTGTACAGCGGCCGGCTGACCTACTCCGCCAACTGGGACCACTACCGCGAGGTGAAGTTCTTTTCCGACCTGGACTACGCCGGCGTCACCGGCTATTTCGAGCTGGCGAACAAGGAGAGGGCTCCCGACGAGGATCCTCCCATCGAGCAACTGGTTCACAGCTGGCGAGACAACTACATGGCGCTCATGCGCTGGCAGAATAAAATCGGCAAGCCTCTTATCCTGACGGAGGTGGGCTATTTGAGTCAGAAGGGAGCTGCCGCCAGACCGTGGGACGAAAGCGCGAGCGAGGATCTGGATCTGGAAATTCAACGCAAATGCTACGAGGCGTTTAGGCGCGTGTGGGACAACGAGAAACGGCTGGCCGGCGCGTATTTCTGGAACTGGTTCGGCTGGGGGGGGCCAAAAAGCAAGGAATACACCCCGCGAAACAAGCCCGCCGCAAGGGAGGTGGCGGCATGGTATCTTCCGACGCCCGATAAAATGGACACATCTAAATAGAGTTCAACTTGAATTCTTTCTCTTAATGTTTCGTCGAAAGTGTGAAATAGTACACGAAGAAGTACTACTTTGGACAACGCATGAGAGCACTCGAGAAAACCAGGACAAGGATCGCCGGCGTGATGCTGGCTGCTTTTGCCGTCTGGCAAATAGGCACCATGGTCCACCTGGTCTCGGTGGTTCACGTAGTCTGTCCTCACGGAAAGATCATCGACCTCGACGATCTTCCTGATAATCCCGATGCCAGTGACATACCTCCAAATCACGATGACTGCGCTTTCCTGACGGACCTCACGGTCGCCAGGACCATTATCAGCGACGGTGC
>JAUVAN010000354.1 GCA_030591725.1 Deltaproteobacteria bacterium | reverse complement strand
GTCCGTTCCGTCGTCGGCCTGGAGATCGCAATCGTCATCCACGCCGTTCCCGGGGATCTCCGTTTCACCGGTGTTGATGGTATCATCGGCGTCGTTGCAATCTCCTTCGAGGATCGTTTCTCCATCACCATCGTTGTCAGCGGCCACGTATGGTCGCGAGAAGGCATCCAGATCGCCGTCGTTATCCACGTCTCCGAAGACGGGCGGCGACGAGCTGATCGCGTCAGGGAAAGGTTCGAACCCCGGATCGGTAAAACCGCCCTGACCATCGCCGAAGAAGGCGAGCGGCCCGCCCGCGTTGACGATGATGTCATCGTGCCCGTCACCGTTGAGATCGGCGATGGAGACCCTGGTTGAATTTTCCTGGCTGAACAGCTGTGTTTCGTCTTTCCCGAACCATCGGTCAGGTTCCTCCCATTCGCAGAAGTAGTCACCCGTGAGCTCCATTCTGAAGTTGTCTTCGCTTCCGTATGGCATGGCCTCCCCGGGGACGTGCATCATCGCCCTGGACCATTCACCATCCGGCAGGTCTTCCACTGCGGGTTTGGGGCTCCCTGCGAGACGCTCGCTGACAATCATATAGTGCTGGGTCGGGAGGAGGAAAACCTCCAGATCAGTGATATCCAATTCTACAAACACTTCCGGATCGGGGGACTCCACCTCGATCTCTATCGGTGGGATCAGATCGCCGTCCTCGGAGTCGATGTCAGGATAGGACCGGCCAAACGTGTTCATCAGCCGGATCTTTACCGGTCCGGCATCGCCGGAGAAGGCAACCCTGATTGAAGTTGCGTGAAATGGGTGTTCCGGGATCACCTTCATAGTCTCCAATGTACCGACCGGAAAATCGGCGTACACACCAACATACTCACCGCTCAACTCGCTGACGGTGGCCGGAGAGAGGGTATCGAGCCAGTTGAGATCCGTGCAGAAGCGTTCGAAATCGGAGGGCAGGATGGATTCCTGGCCCGCATCCTCGCCCGCGTCTGTTCCTGCGTCAGGGGTGTCCTTCTTGTCTTTCTTGCAACCGGCGATAGCCACCGTGATGCAAACCAAAAACATCATAGAATGCTGAACTGCGCTTCGCATCTGGATACCCCCTACTTAAGATACAAACTAAAAGAAATCCGACGACGCCAACCTACCAGCGCTTCTTGGCGCACGCCGGGCAGAGCCGGTTTCGCCTGAGGTCCCAGGAGGTGAAGTATTCGCCGCACCGAAGGCAGCTGACGCGACCCGAGCGGGTGGGATGCGGCGGGGGCCGCTTGTGGCGCGAGGAAACGGAGCGCGCATCCTGCTCGGCAACGGTGTGGTTTTTCTGTGGAGAGGTCAAGGGTTACCAGTTTTCCTCAAGCCCGAGCCAGGGCATTGTTGTAGAGTCGTCGCGAGCGCCCGGACATGTTTCGCGCAGACTCGAAGACCGCACGGACCACCGAGCGGGACTTGAATGCATTATAGTACGGTTCCGGCCGCGCGTCACTGAGAATGCGACTTTTCCAGGTTACAACCGACTCGGCCCCCGTTTTATTCCGATGTCTCCTCGTCCGGGTCATCGATCTCGTTTTCGGAGTTCGGCGACCGATCTTCGGCCCGCTGCCGCTTGCGGGCGAGCTTTTCCTTCTTCTTCTTTTGCTTGGCCAGCTCTTTTTGTCGCTTCTCGTGCTTGTAGAACCCGGTATTTCCCATTTAGCTCCCTATTCATCTAATGGACCTGAATCTTTCAGGGGATAGTACCACATCTTTACGCTGTGTCTTCGAAGAATGCCATTTCATCAGGTATTGACAGAGGCATTGGGGTCATTATGGGTAGGAAGCCACAAAATTACTCCGACCACGTCTTTTTTACGGCGTGAACGACTTCGGAAAGGAGATGCTGCAATGTCCATGTTTTGTTATCAGTGTCAGGAGACAGTCAAGAATATCGGTTGTGCGAAACGAGGGGTGTGCGGAAAGGAAGAGCCCACCGCCAATCTTCAGGACCTGTTGATCTACACATTGAGGGGAATATCGCTGCATGCGCAGACGGTTCGAGATGCCGGTGCGGAAGTCCCACTTTCAATCGGTCGCTTCGTTGCCGAGGGATTGTTCACCACGATCACCAACGTGGATTTCGACACGGATCACGTCTCAAAAGTCATCGAACAAGCGCTCAAAGTGCGCGACGAGGCCAGGGCCCTGCACAACGGCGCCGGGCCGGATCACGATGCCGCCACATGGACGGGCGCTCCGGACGCGTTCTCTGCAAAGGCCGCCTCGGTGGGGATACTGGCCACCGAGAACGAGGATGTGCGCTCCCTTCGCTGGCTGCTGATCTACGGTCTGAAAGGCATCGCCGCATATACAGACCACGCCGCCGTGCTGGGCCACGAGGATCCCGCCATCTACAACTTCCTGTTCGAGGCGCTGGCCTCCACAACGAAAGACCTGACACAGGACGAGATGGTGGGCATGGTCATGAAAGCGGGCGAGCTTGCGGTGACCGCCATGGCCCTGCTCGATACGGCCAACAACGCTGCTTACGGCCAACCGGAAATAACCCAGGTAGAAATCGGTGTTCGCGACCGCCCCGGCATCCTGATCTCCGGCCATGACCTCAAGGATCTGGAGGAACTGCTCGAACAGAGCGTGGACGCCGGTGTCGATATATACACCCACGGCGAGATGCTGCCGGCCCACTACTATCCGGCTCTCAAGAAGTACGATCACCTCGTGGGCAACTACGGCAATGCCTGGTGGCAGCAACAAAAGGAGTTCGCCTCCTTCAACGGCCCCATCCTGCTCACCACCAATTGCATCGTGCCGGTCAAGGATGCCTACAGAGAACGCATCTTCACCACAGGACGAGTGGCCTATCCCGGCGTGACCCACATTCCGGACCGAACACAGGGAGGCCAGAAGGACTTCTCCGCGCTCATCGAGATGGCCCGCAACTGTGAGCCACCCACCGAACTCGAATCAGGTCAGATCACGGGAGGCTTCGCCCACGCACAGATCCTGGCCCTGGCCGACAAGATCGTCGATGCGGTCAAGAGCGGCGCTGTCAAACGATTCGTGGTCATGGCTGGCTGCGACGGCCGCCAGAAGGGCCGTTCCTACTACACCGAGGTGGCGCAAAACCTGCCAAAGGACACCATCATCCTGACTGCCGGTTGCGCCAAGTACCGCTACAACAAGCTGGATCTGGGCGACATCGGCGGAATCCCCCGGGTCCTCGACGCCGGACAATGCAACGATTCGTACTCACTGGCCGTGGTGGCGCTCAAGCTCAAGGAGGTCTTCGGGCTGGACGACATCAACGAGCTGCCCATCTCCTTCGATATCGCATGGTACGAACAGAAGGCCGTGACCGTTCTTCTGGCGCTGCTGCACCTGGGCATCAAGGGCATCCGATTGGGTCCGACTCTCCCCGCATTTATCTCTCCCAACGTGGTAAAAGTATTGGTAGAAAATTTCGACATCAAACCCATCGGTGATGTTCAGGGAGATATCGCCGCAATGATGGAGGGGAACTGAACGATGTATCGAGAGGGAGGATCATGAAGGAAAGCAAACCGCAAGGCTGTGTTGAACCGGGCCAGGGGCCGATCGACAAGAAACCAGAGCCATCGGAATCGCCCGCGGGCGACGCAACAACAAAGGAGACGAAGATGCATGTCATGGTGGGAAAAGAAGCGCCCGATTTCGGCGCGGGAGCATATCACGAGGGCGGATTCAAAAACGTGAAACTCTCGGACTTCCGGGGCAAGTGGGTTTTTCTCTGTTTCTACCCCGGCGATTTCACCTTCGTCTGACCGACCGAGCTGTCGGCGGTCGCCGACAAGGCCGAGGAGTTCAACAAGCTGGGCGTACAGGTTCTGTCGTGCAGCACAGACAGCCGCTTCGTGCACAAGATGTGGCAGGAGCAGGAGCTGTCCAAGATGGTGGACGGAGGATTCCCCTTCCCGATGCTCTCCGACGCGGGTGGGCGCATCGGATCGGTGTACGGCATCTACGATGAAGACGCGGGAGTGGATGTGCGGGGACGTTTCATTATCGACCCGGACGGAGTCATTCAGGCGATGGAGATTCTGACCCCTCCGGTTGGAAGAAATGTAAGCGAATCCATACGGCAGGTTCAGGCCTTCCAGCACGTTCGTGCCACAAAGGGCGCGGAGGTTTGCCCCGCCGGATGGGAACCGGGCAAGCCGATCCTGAAAGTCGGCCCCGAACTGGTGGGCAATGTCTGGAAGATGTGGAAGCCCAACGAGTAGCGCGAACGATGGTTTGCGGGGCGGTAACGACATGAGCAAACACATACTGTCC
>JAUVAN010000116.1 GCA_030591725.1 Deltaproteobacteria bacterium | reverse complement strand
GGCTGTTCGTCCGCTTCTTCGGTACTGCCCATCTGAAACGAACCTCCGGGAATCGGGACCCAGACAAGACCCAGATCACTGTCCGAATCACTGTCGGTGTCGGTGTCGGTGTCGGTATCGGTATCGGTATCAGTATCGGCGTCTGCGTCCCCGCCACCGCCAGATCGCGTTTCATCGCTCCCACAACCGGACCCGACAACAAACAGCAGCAAAGCCAGAACCCCGAACAACCAGTAACTTTTCATGATGCCCTCCCGTTTGGTGGATAGATACTTATCACCTATTACGATATAATACCATCTGCGCATAAGCCGCATTAAGATATGTCATTGCTGACATAATAGATCTTGGGCGACAAAGTTGTGTAGCTCCAAAATGCAAATGTCGGGTTTGTGCCAAGTAGAAATGTCGGGTTCAGGATGTTCCACTGGCTGGCATGAATCTTCGGCTAGGGGTCTGACCCTCCTACTTGCTCTTTATTCCGACTCCTGGCGCATTTTTCCGGCCCGAAGCTTTTTAGTGGCACGTGGGAGGGTCAGACCCCTGATTCTGATTGTCTGGGAAGACTCTATTGTCGAGTTCTGTTCGCTCAGATCAATATTGGGGAGGCACAGGGAGATTCCATCCAACATGCGAAATCGTACTCCCAAATGTACTGCCCTTCCTCTTTCTTCAGTGGTTCTCCTGATTCATCATAACTGTATTCGGTCTTTTTGATGTTTCCTTCACCAAAATCCTCAACTACTTCCACAAGTCTTTCTATGGAATCATAAAGAAATTCCCTGGTTGAAACATGTTCCCCTTGATCAGTTTCAGTAACGACCTTTCTCAACTTGCCTGATGGCTCACAAGTATATGCAGAGACAGTCGTCCTCTTTCTTGTTCCACTTTCCCATTTCGCTAGCATCTCGTTTTGGGAGTATTCCGAATGCAGAGAAAATGAATATTCTGGGGCAAGAACCCCTGTTCTCTTTTCAACCGAGTGAGCAGCACTCCTCACTCTCGACACTTCCAAACCGATTTCTCCATACGCTATTCGCTCTGACCAAACCAAAGCTCCCATACTTCCAAACAGCTGAACACTTTGTAGTCTCCCATCTGCATCGTATTTATATCTCGACTCCAGCTTTTCCTTAGAACCAACCATGGTTTCGACAGAAGTAATCAGTTGCCTAGCTTTGTTGTATTTGTAAATCGTCGTGGACAATGGTTGGCTCGTCTCGACGTTCGAGTGATCTACACTGCATGGTCCAGGAGTATTGCTTGCATCGAAGAATAAGGCATCTGGCGTTGCTTTCAAGCATTCAACGATTACAACAGGACTCTCATCCACCGGCATTTCTTTCTGCTTGCTGTGCTTACTGGCGGCGCAGGACAAAAATACAATTGACAGCAATAGGCTCACTTTTGAGCACGAAACTCTTTCTAATAACGCCACGTGTCACCTTTCTTTCCAAAACCGATTATTTCAAAACACAAAACAGTAGAACATCTTGTTTTGCTAATTAACTTCAAGGGTTCAGCCATTTCCCTTTTCTATCTATTTCTATAGGAGGCCCATCCAAATCGAGGCTTCGTTGGTGATTCGTATATCCAACCCCCCCGTGATGCGTATTCGGCTTCATCCCCATTAGATTGACCCCTTTCTAAGGAGTGGGAGTCATTATTTTGGTCATTATTTTGGGCCGAACCTTCATCAGATGGGCGGCCAAAACTGCTCCCGAAACCACGACAACCAATCCGAGAGCATCAAACCACAAGGGCTGAAAACGATGTGTATTATCGATTATGTTGAAACCGGGGATTTCCACAGGTAATGACGTTGCCATGACCACCATAGCGTTGGAGGCGGCATGTAATATGATACAGGGCCAGAGGGATCCAGTCCGTACCCGAAGCCACCCGAGAACCAACCCCAGTACGAACGCGCCAACCATCTGGTACGGATTTAGGTGAATTACCGAAAACATCAACGCGCTAATAATAATGGATTTTCGAGGTGAATATCTGGACAGAAAACCGTTCAGGAAAAGCCCGCGAAACAACATTTCCTCGGTGAACGGCGCGATAACGACTAATAGAATAATTCCCCCGACTCCACCTGAGGTCATTTCCAGCATTATCGCCATCAACCAGTCGGGCATGGGCATGACATACTGGAGCAAATTGTCTGCTTCCGACAATGTGATGGAAAATCCGATACCCATCAGTACAATTGCCACTGTCAGGCTCGGTTTGAACCGTCGAAAAGGAAGTATCTCGGATCGCGGTCGACCAGACCACACGGCACCTATCTTGAGCACTACTGCGGCCGCCACTATATTGCTGATGCCAGTGAGCCAGTTCATCGGTAGTTCACCGATTACGATGTTTTCTAGTCCACCGCTTGTTGAAGTTCGGATTAGAATCAGGATTATTGCGCCAATCATTATCAGCGAGATAATTCCGGCCACGTTGGTAAATAACAGCATGAATAGTAGGGCATGACCTATTCCTGGAATTTTGGACTGAGAGACCTTGTCAGACGGATCTGCCAATGGGTGGTCCCCTACCTCCATGTTTTCTGCCATCGACACTCCTTATCGTAAATGCTTAGAGATCGTGTTTCAGGAGAATGAACGCCAAAAAGTAAATTTCGTTTTTCAAAATGTACAACAACCGACACGTTTTTCTACATCTAAAAAAGCGGATGAACGATTCACTAGGTCAGGCATCTCTCCAGATGGCTCGCAAGCACATCTTTCCCTTTCACGATATCCATCACTACCTGCAGCGCGAAGATCGGCAGGTCGGACTCCATTCCGTCCAGGCGGGCGAGGTCTTTGCAGGTGGTGAGAATTACGTTCGCACCCTGTGACCCGGCCTCGCTGACTACATGTCGGATCTCGTCGGCGCTGTACCGGTGATGATCCGCGAATGTCGACTCGCCGGTTACATTCATCCGGGCTCTTTTCGCGGTGAGCGCAAACCGATGAGGGCGGGCGATGCCGCACAGGAGGTGCACGCTCTTTCCATCGAGGTGATCGAGGGGAAACTCGCCTGAAAAGGAAGAGAGGCCACGCGGAACGTACTCCATCAACACGGCCGGTGGATCACTGCTGTCCTTCCAGTCGGATTCGATCCCGACGAGCAGGTGCGCTCTTCCCAGAGCATCAGCCCCTTCGCGAAGAGGACCGCTCGGAAGAAGCCCGGTCCGGGGATCCAGATCCTCGAGACACACGGAAACTATATCCAGATCCCGGTGGAGTCTTCTGTGTTGAAAACCGTCGTCGAGAATCACTATCTTCGCGCCGTCGCGTCTTGCCGCCCGCGCCTGCTCCACACGATCGGCGCCCACCCGTACGATGACATCCTTCACCCCGCGAGCGGTAGCAAAGGCCTCGTCTCCTGCTTCCCGGGCTGTCACCATCGGTCCGTCACCAGAGGAAACCAGGCCGCCGCGCCCTTCCATGGTTCCGCGATATCCCCTCGACAGTATCGCCGTCCTCTTGCCACGATCTCTGAAGTAACCTGCCAGGTGCACGGCGAGCGGTGTTTTCCCCGAACCGCCCGCCCGGATGTTCCCCACGGAGATCACCGTGACGCCCTTGACCCGACGTACAGGCAGGATTCCCCTGTCATAGCCCAACGAACGACTCTTGATCGCAAGTTGTAACAGGACGGACAACCCTCGCGTGAGTCGAGTATCGCGCGGATAGGACATCACTTCGTTTACGGTGTGCATCCCGAGAAGGTCGAGAAGATCACGTTGTCCACGGTTCCATCGTTCATTATCCACACGGCCGCAAATCCGCCCGAACCATCGGATATCAGGCGCCCCTGACGGATGTCCTCGCCGGTGGCGACCTGCTCCAGCCGTGTGCCCACGTAGGGCGCCGCGAGACTCTGCAGGGAAGAATCGAACAGGATGAACTCCAGGGTCTTGGCGGTCGCTCCCAGGGTAGAAGTATGTATCAGGCCGAACCGGACTCCGTTCCATGCCAGCGACGGCTCGTACTGCCAGTCCGAAACGGTCGCTGCCAGCGCGATGTTCGCGGTTCCGTCCCAGGCGAGGATGTTCTTGTTGGTGGACGGTCCTGTTTCCATTGTGTCGGTATAGGCGATAGCCCATCCCCCGGATCCGTTCAGAGACACCGCCGGCTCGTACGAATCATCGACCACCACAGGCGCCACTGAGGACACTGTTGTCGGGTACCCGGTCACGTTGGCCCACACGCCTCCGGACAGCTCGATACGGGACTCGAAGATCTCCTGGTCGCCGCCCGAGCCGCTGTCCTCCCTGGAAAACGCCACTATGTAATCATCCGTCCCCAATACCTCGATGGAGACGGCGTCTGCGGAGCCGGTGTCGGTGCTCACGACAAATGAGGTTCCGGGGGCCGAGTGCATGTCATAGGTCTGTATCTCCACCGTGCCCGTCCCGCCTGTGAACCCGGCGGTCCAGCCCGCGAGCCAGCCTGACCCGGAGGTCGGATCGTCCCACTTGATCACCGGGCTCGCAAGCTCGGTTGCGGCGCCGGTCTCCAGCGTGACCAGCGTTCCCTCCGTGACCACTCCCGAAGAAGTATCGACTGTAAGATCAAGCACCCGCGCATCCGGATCTGCCGATGAGACTTGCGATATCCATATGACGTGGAACCGGTCGCTCGCCGCCGTCACATCCGGCTCGAACCCCTCCGCGCCCGAGCCGCCCAGCGCCGTGAAGTCGTGCGCCGTGCTGATCATGGTCCCATCCGGCTCGATGAAACGTATCTTCACCTCTTGCGACGCCACATCATTTTGCTGCCATGCCACGGCATAGCTGGTTCCGTCGAACGCGAGTGAAGGCGCGTTCATGGACGGACCCGACGCCACCACCACACTGTCAGCCAGGATTTCGAGGTCGACGTAACTGTCACAGTTGTCGTCGGTGTAACCGCAGATCTCCGAGGCGGCCGGGTTGATCGCGAAGACGCTGTCGTTGCAGTCGTCCCCGCCGCACAGGATGTCCAGATATGTATCGCTGTCGTCGTCGGCATCGCTCATCAAGACATCCACGCAGTCGCCGGACAAGGACTCACACTCGGTGATCATGCACGGCGCGCCTGACTGTTCGCACACCACCGGCGTTCCGTCGAGACACCCGGCGGTGATGTGGCAGTTCTCGTTTTCCATGCACAGATCGCCGGTGGAGCAGAAGTCGTGATCGGGTTCGTGGTCGCACTCCTTGACCGTTTTCAAGATGCATGTATCCACGGTACAGTCGACACCATCGTCGCAGTCCGTGTGGTCCTTGCACTCGTCCCCGGTGGCCACACACCCCTCGTCGAGATCGCACATCTCCAGATACTCGCACAGGCTGTTGTCGGGAATGTGCCGACAGGTTCCGTCCTCCAGGCAGGAGTCCTCGGTGCAATCGATCCCGTCATCGCAGTCGCCGTCGATCTCACACTCGGGGCCGGTGTCCGTATCCGGGGAGCCTTTCTTGAGCTCGTCGAAATCCAGAGCAAAAGAACAGCTTCCAAGGAGGACGCTTCCGAGAATCAGGAGGAGCCTTTTTTGTACGGAATTCGTCATCAGAAACTCCCTTCAATCATCATACCGCCGCCTTCACGACCCGCGAAGGGCACTGTCCTTACACGACTCGCCACGACATCAGCTCCGTCTTTTTCCTTGTCAGAACTCAGCAACAACCAGAGTACGCCTGCCGCCGTAGTCACAAGGCCCACACCGAGCAGAACGTCCGCCGTGATGGCAACCTTCCTGGCGGAACTCACCTGGCCGTCAGTGCAATCGGGGGAACAGGAGATTTCCAGATCCCGGTGCTTTTTGTACGCCCCGATGGCCGTCAAACCCCCGGAAACCAATACCAGTCCACCGACGCCGATCATCAGGCCGGGCCCGATGGATTTCTTGTCGTCCTTCTCCTTCTCGACGGCAGATTCCTGATCGAACTGCGTTTCTTGCGCCGCGGGCGGCCAATTATCCGCTGTCTCGGTTTCAGTCTCGGCCTCGGTTTCGACTGGCGCCACTGGCGCCTGATCCTCTATATCACTGCGCGCGACGAGCTTCTCGCAGGTCGCCGGCGCGTCCTTCACCTCCGGGTTCTCCTCCAGGTAAAGATCGTAATATGCCCGGGCCTTCTTCGGTTTCCCCAACTTCTGCGAGCAGACCGCCAGGTCGCACAGGAGATCCACCTTCCCGCTGAGATTATAGGCCTCGGTGAACTTTTCGAGGGCATCCTCGAACTTCCCGGCCTCGAAGGCTGCCTTCCCCTCGGTATAGGCGACCTCAGCCTTTGCCTGTTCGTTATCTCCGGCGGTATTGTCCCCGGCAAGGGCTGATCCGCCCACCAGAAATACCGCCGCCAGCACTTGTGTAAATATGGCTCTACGCATGTTTTCGGCCTCGCTAGATGCTTTTTGAAGGACTCTTTTGGGGCTCTTCGCGCCCAGAAGACATTCTATCGTTAATTGACGCGGGAGAAAATGGAATTATCTTGGATAGGATTTTAAGTTTTGCCGTGCATCATCGCATCCAGTAGCAACCATGGAAGCATCAGCGTCATCGGGTGGCCGGGCAGCTCCTGGAAGTCGTAATGCTGGTAGAACGATTTTGCGCCTGGATTTGCACAATCGAGCAGGACGGCAACGAAGGGAATTTCCCTGCCCGTGCGGTGGCAGTCTGCCAGCGCCTGGGCAAGGATTCGCCCTCCCAATCCTGTGCCCTGGTAACGCTTATCCACGCCCAGCCATGCAAGGGTGATGATGGGGAGTAATGTACTGGGCAACTTGCGCGCATAGGTATGGGGAAGATCATCAAAGTTCACCTGCCCCATGGCAAGAGTGTAGTAACCCGCAATTGTGCCCGGTTCCTCCAGCAGGACTCGGGTCACGGATAGTCGCTTTTTCTGGGCTTGTAGGGCGGATTTCTTCAGCCACTGATCCACAGCGTTGTCTCCGCTGGTGAAGGCAGCGCGATTGTGGGATTTTTCGAGCGTCGCGAAGAAGAATTTTTCGGGGAGGCGGACGGAGGTCAACCGTCCCCCTGCATGAGCCTTCCAAGCTTGCGTTGCGCTCTGGTGGGCCTCGCCGAAGCCTGCAGGGCCAGCCAGAAGCGTTCTTGCTCGTCGGGGGTCATCTGCAACACTTGTTGTTTTGCCTGCTCCACTTCTTTTCGTGCGGTGGGAACCAATACAAGCCGAATGTAGTCAGAAAGCCCAACGTGGCGTAGCTTCGCAGCCTGCTCTACGATGCGCTTGCTGTGGGGGTCCAGCCTTGCCTGAAGTGTTTTTGTCGCTGTTCCTGCCATGCTTTACCTCTATTGCTAATGTAGTGCACTTTGCATGCACTGTCAAGAACCGAGGCCTGTAATGCAGTGATGGGTATTTCCCTCAATCCCCAAGTATTGCCTCGCCCTTGGTGAGCCATGAAACACCAAAAGCCAGAATTGCCAGCGCCTCCAACCAAAAAATAGGTTGATACGCTTTGAGTGGGGACGCCAATGTGTCCTTGAGAAAGTAATAGACTGCGATCAGCAAGATGCAGGAGCCCATTGTGTAGCCGCACGCCTTGTAGACTTTGTTCCTCGCAAGTTTTCTTCGCGAGGGCTCTTTTTGATCTGTTTTCGTAAACAGGAAAAGTGAGAAGTAGGTAAGTGTAGAGAAGAACATCATGGCGCAGGCTATGTGGACCCACCCAACATTAGTGGCACAACTTGTGGCCCCGACATCAGGTGCGACGGGAAATAACGCGACACCGACAGCTAATACACAAGCCAGGTTACCGGCAAAGTTGTCACAGCGTGTGTTCTTGTAGCCTCGATATGAGAACATGAAAAAACCAATCACGCACAGAATCCCCACAAACACATCTCCCATGCCTGTGTGGTAATAGGCGCTTATAGAGCTTTGAATACCGGTCCCGAAGATTGTCGCCGCTCCTATCGCCAGAACGAAGGGCAACGCGATTCCCAGGACCCCGATGGCTTTTCTGAGTTCCAGATAGGAGAAGACCAGAGGTTGTTCATTTTCCGCTGCGTTGTTCATGTATTCCCCCGTTTCTGGTTACGAAAGAAACGCGGTCAGCTGAGCTGTGAGAGGAAACCCTTGATAGTGGCCTCGGCCTTGTCGTCGAGATCGTTGAATCTCATCCCCGCAGAGTAACCAGTATCCTCACGCTCGGAGCACCAGGCGACCTTGGCCTTGATGTTGAGCGGCTCGGCGTCGGGATCTTCTATCCCGTCCGAGGTGAGAAAAAGCGATACACCAACTATGGAATCCTCGTCGAGTTCCTGTGAAACGTCGAAACACACTCCGGTCTCACTCAGGTTGCGCGTCGCTGCGGGAAGCACTGCCTCGGCCGTGTAGACCTCCGCCGATACTTCGACATCGTACCTTGTTGCCCTGCGGTTATCAGTTTCCATTTATCCTCACTACCTGAAATCGTACATGAAAATTACGGTTTGAGATAGCGGGAGAGGAGTCCTCCTGTCAAGGCATCGATCAACGAGGTTAGCTCCTCGATGCGCATTCTCTTGTCCAGAGCCTTCATGGGATCCGAAGCAGGGGATACCAACTCCATGAGCTGGAGCTTTCTGCGTTCGAAGTAATAGCTGACCAGGACGGACAGGAGCGCCTCCCGCCTCGCAGCCCGATTCGCCAGGGCGCTATAGACCCTCACCTCGTCCGGATTGAACACGATCTCACCCAGGTTCCACTGGGCTGATACCTGCAAGCCCAGATCCCGATCCGTGTCCGCCCCCCACCGGTCGGGCTCGTCCTGGTACCTGTCGAGGGACTCGTCCCGCTCCATGTCGTGTTCGGCTGTGAACTTCACCACCGGCAGGACAGCCGCCCAGTGTGTTGCCTGCATCCACCCTCGCGCGCCTTCCACGTCCGCGTCGGCGAGCTTGAGCGCCGCGGACTTCAACCGCTCCAGCTTCGGTTCGCCCGCGAGTCGGGCAACAGCCTCTTTGATGGTCATTCCCACGGCGCCCCCCGCTTTCGGCAACGGGATCTGCGCCTGGGCCGACCACGACGTCAGGACCACGGCGGTGACAATCAACAGCGCTTTTTTCATTTCTCCTCTTTCGGATAAATCCCGCTCGCGATTCGAATCAGCTCCGCGAGCCGCTCCTTCTCCATTGCTGCGACCACGTTCCTCTCCGGATCGTTTTCGTCGGGTATCGCCGCCGCTACTCTCCTCCAGGCGCCCCAGAGCTCGGCGAGACGGCTCACGCCGGCATCAACGGTCCCGTGCCAACGTTGCATCCTCGTGACGCAGGAGGCCGTTGAGAGGGGCTCGAACTTCCACGTCAGGCGCACGCCCATGTATGCCCACGTCCTGATCTTCTCTTCGTTCGTATTTTCAGGCAGGTTGACCCCGCGACCGTCACTGCGCCCCATTCGAGCGATCAGGCGCGCCGCGGGCAAGGGGTTGAACGCGAACCGCCTGCACGGCGGCGACCCCGGGGATCTCGCAAGCTCCATGCGTACACCGGCCAGGTGGGAGTAGATGTCGGCGCGTGTGTTTACCTCCCGAGACATGAACTGCGACGCACCGGGGGGCACCGGGCCGGTCGTCGTGCCCAGCCATGCTTTCCCTTCGGCATCCACCGCCACGGCGAGAGCCGACACTGGCCGACCGTTCTCCCTCCAGGCGCCGTTCACACCAGCGGTATGCATCACGTGATCACGGTCTACCAGCAACCGGTCCACCCTTCCGGGAACCGTCCCGCGGACCACGACCTTCCCATCCGCCCGGGCTCGCCAGATCCTGCCGCGCGCCGCCGTGTACCACCCGGCCTCTCCAGCAAGGGCGCCGACGGCGTCCACCGATCCCATGGCTAACAGCTCAATCGAAGGCTCGTCGCCACCCGTCTCGATGATCCAGAGTCCCTCCTTGCCCGGCACGATGATCTGACCCGGATGGACCCCGCGCGCCGGTATCCTCGCACCCGCGATGGTAAAATATACCCGGGGGTTCCCACCTCTTATTCGCAGGAGCTTGTCCCGGGCCACGACCCACAGGTCCCCCGCGCCGTCGAACACCGCACCCACGACCTCCTCGATCTTCCTCGACCGCCCCGACCCGGACGACTTGTTCCCGGTCACCAGATCGTCACCCAACGACACCGCCCAGGCTCCCGAATCGCTCACCGCCAGGGAGATGATCTCCTTGCGCATCTCCAGTCCGACGACATTCCGTTCCATGTCCGCGACAGGGTTCTCGATCTCCAGCTCCTTTGAGAACACACCTCCGCTGTACCCATCGGGCACAATGGTCGGCTCGGTGACCATGTTTGTTTGAGCCTTCTGTGCCTCCGGATCGATCTCTTCGCCGTTACGCAGCCTCGCCGGCGTGTTCCAGCTTTCACCACCGTCCACGGTTATCCATAACCGCAGGTCAATCAGCACCGCCGCAACCAGATCGTCCGACGGCGCACACGCCAGCGCCTGAACCCTCCCCACCGGCCCGGCGGCACGGGCGTCAGGGGCCGGCAGCACAAGGAGCCCCCACGCGATCAGAACAGCAATGGTGATTTGC
>JAUVAN010000166.1 GCA_030591725.1 Deltaproteobacteria bacterium | reverse complement strand
CCAGACTCGAACCTATGATGTTGTTGACCTTTTTAGACGGTTTCAAGAAAAACATCCTGTCCACGCAATTGAGCGTTGCGTGATACATTCCGTTTTCCTTCCAGACCCTGATTCTTCGCGCCATACTTCTTTAATCGGTCGTTTGCAGGAAAAGTTGCCAAAATTCGTCCATCGAGTGAAAAAAAAGTGACTGGCACCGAAAACGGGATCCCCACTAATAATCAGCAACGTCGGGAATTATCCGGGCTAGACTTCTTCCTCATCTTCCAGCCACGCGAAGAACGGAATGTTGTCGAGCACCATCCAGATGCAGGCGTCCACATCGTCGAACTCGGAGCAGGCCGGATCCCCGTCGAGGCAGTCCATCAGGTCAGCCACGTAGTTGCTTTCTAAAAAGAGGAAGAACGTCTCCTTGGCCATTTCGTCGAGACAGTCCTGCATGGTCCAGCCTGGATCGCAATCGGTCATGTACTCGCACCAGGCATCGATGAAGTCTTTGTTGTCCTGGGGAACGTCCGTATTGTCTCCAGCGATCCAGAAGCATTTATCGAAGGGATCGTCTTCTTCCGGGCCGGCGTCGGTTTCGTCGAAATCATCACATTCGTAGCCGGTCAGGCATTCGACGAAGTTCGCAACGAACTCATCGACCAGCGCGTCGTCCATGTCCTCGCAATATTCCTGGAGCATATCGATTTCACTTTGCAGGGCGCCGCAACCCTCGAAAAACTCGATCAGATCATCGCAGGGGTCCGAATCGGAGTCGGTATCGGAGTCGGTGTCGGAGTCGGTATCGGAGTCCGTGTCAGAGTCAGAGTCGGTGTCGCTGTCGGTATCGGTTCCACCGTCTATATCGAGACCTGGCGGATCGCTGCTACATCCGAACGCGAGCAGGCACGCAATGATCATTACTCGAAGACCGATATTGATTTTCATTTCAATCCTCCCTTGAAAGAGTTCTTTGTCCTATTTGACCCGCATCTCCGTTTTTTGTGTTCTCCCCGTCCACCGCTGGACAATATTAACATGGTTCGCGGTCGATGAGTGAAATTGACGGGCGCGGGCCGAGCGTTCAAACTATGAACACGCGTTCACTATATGGAAGGAAAACATGAACGAAGCAGAAGCGAAAATCGAAGGGCCTATAGGTGTCATCGGTGTCGGCGTCGAAGGCAGGGCCACCATACAATATTTACTCGCTCACGGAGTGAACGAGATCACCGCCCTTGATGCGAAGCCGGTGGAAGGTTTGCCCCCGGATGTAAAGACTGTGTTCGGTGAGGGTTACGATCGCTACCTTGATCGGTTCGCCACCATCTTCAAATCTCCGGGTATCCGACCGGACAATCCCGAGATCGAGAAGGCCCGCGAATCGGGCACCCATATCACCTCGGCGCTCTCGTTCTTCATGGAGCGATGCCCGTGTCCGGTAGTTGGGGTGACTGGAACGGTGGGAAAGGGAACCGCGTGCAGCCTGACCGACGCGGCGTTGAAGGAGGCCGGGTTCACGGTTCATCTCGGCGGCAACATCGGCAGAAGTCCCATGGAGTTCCTCGATGTTGTGAAAGAAGACCATCGGGTGGTGCTGGAGATTTCGAGCTTTCAGGCCATGGATATATCCACATCTCCGAACGTGGCGGTGATCTTGAAAACCACGTCGGAGCATCTGGATTGGCACCGTGACACGGCGGAGTATAGGATGGCCAAGGCACGGTTGCTCGCCCACCAGGATGAAGACGATACCGTGATCTTCAACGGGGATTGCATCGGTTCCGTTGAGATCGCTCGTCAGAGCGCAGGAGCGGCCCTGGAGTTTTCCATAAACGGTGAGGTGGAGCGCGGGATTTTTATTTGCGACGGCGCCATGTTCCTGCGGCTGGGTGATTCAAGGGAGAGGTTGCCCCTCGATATCAATAAAGTTTGCCTGCCGGGAAGGTTCAATCTGGAGAACGTAGCCGCCGGTGTGCTCGCGGCTATTTGCGTCAGGGGAGATCCCGGGCCGGTTTGCCGGGCCGCGCAGAACTTTGGGAGTCTGCCCCACAGGTTGGAGTTGGCGGCGCATGGCGGCGGCGTGCGATACTACAACGATTCGTATGCTACGCGACCGGAGGCCGCCCTGGCCGCGCTCTCCGTGTTTGACGAGAAGCTGGCGCTCATTGCAGGAGGGTCGGAGAAGAATGCGGACTTCGGCGAGCTTTTCCGTGCGATCCTGGCAAAACCCAATCTGGTCCACGTTGGCCTCATCGGCGCCACGGCCTCTCGCCTGGAGGAGGGCCTGAGAATTGCGCGACAGACGAATTTTCGCATGGAACGGTTCGAGGACCTTGAATCCGCCATGGAGGCGGGATCGGCTTCACTTCAGGGAGAAGGGGTCCTGTTGATGGCCCCGGCCTGTGCGTCCTTCGGCATGTTTCCCAACTACAAGGTGCGTGGGGAGCGCTTCCGCGCAAAAGCCGTCGCCCTCGCAAAAGACCAGGAAATCAAGAAATAGGGAACTTATGCTCAGGTAGGTTTTCTGATCACATTTCGCCACAAAATTTGATATGCTCACCCGACATCCGGTAGAATGTCCATGTCGGGTATCATCCTACATCGGGATGATCCAAGGAGTATTAGAGATGGAACTTCATGAGCTTCAAGAGAGAATTCAACGCTGGAAAGCGCGCCAGGCAGGGGAGGTCGTAGAGGAAGTAGAGGCCGTAGAGGAAGTAGAGGCTGTAGAGGAAATAGAGGCCGTCGAGGAAATAGAGGCCGTAGAGGAAATAGAGGCCGTCGAGGAAGTGGATGCGGCTGAGATGGAGGTCGAGGACGCGGAGGTAGAGGAAGAGGTCGAAGGCGAGGAAATGGTGGAATCCGAAGAGGAGTTGGAAGACGCCACCTCCGAGGTGGACATCGATGAGATCGAAGAGGTGGATTAGCCCTCTACCTCGTCTCGTTTCAATTAGTTGAGGGCTTCGCTGTTGCGGCGTCGGCCACATGAGATTATAGTTCCTTACGGTCGCATGCGGGCGGCACTTCCTGTGCTTTGACGAAAGGTGGTGCGACGGTGATCTTCGGCGAACGCCAGATTGAATTGTCTCGAATCATAATCTTGTTGATCGGCATCGCGTTCTTCTTTTCGGGTTGTCCGCGTACGGAGGCTCCCGAAACGAAGAGGGCCGATCCCGTGATTCTGTCCGAGGGAATCATCACCGCCAAGGCGAGTCGGTTTTTCGAGAGCGGATCGGAGGAGCCATTCGAGCAGTTCGAGATCGTGGGCGTTTTTCCCCGTTTTGATCTGGAGAAGATCGATGTCGTGGACAGCCTCCTGGGATCTCGCGGTCCCCAGTCCGACGATCTGGCACTGGACACATGCTCCAGCCCGGCGCCCGTTCTTAGCTCGCGAGCCAGAAGAGGCGCCGACGACGAAACAGCCATAGAACTCATTGACGTGGGTGACGTTTCTCTGGAGTACCGCGGGGTTCGCAGGGCGGTGCCGACCAGGACCTTCCCCGACCTGCTCAAGGTCATCGACGGTGTCATCTATTCCGCCAATGAGAGCCGTGGAGTGCATTTTCTCCCGGGCGAAACCTATACTTTCCGCGCTACCGGCACGGATGAGGTCGACCAGTTCGATGTTGTGTTGGACGCGCCGGATGACCTCGGTGACGTCAAGCTCGATGGGGATCTGCTGGTGGATCACGTGCCCATCATTCGCAGGGGGCGCGATCTGGAAATCTCCTGGGAGGGAGAGGGCTACGGCGATGAGGTGGTGGCCACGGTGAACTGGACCAGCATGGGGCTTCCGTGGTCGCTGACGTGTCGAATGCGCGACGACGGTTACTTTGTCATACCCGGCCGATTCACCGCCGGCATGTACGATCCCCTGGCCAGCGACGATCACGAGATGTCGCTATCGCGGATTCGCCAGGTTTCCTTCAGATCCAACGGACTTTCGAGCGGCGAGTTCCTCTTTGTCGTGTCCACGAACTTTCTGGTGAGATTCGAGTCCGCACGATGAACTTTTTCATGTAAAACAAGTCAAAAGAATGAGTATGTTAGTGAATGAGGGCTTCCAATTTGGGAGGTAAGTTATGACGCGCGTTATTTCGATGGTGACACTCGCTGCAATGATCGTTCTT
This sequence comes from Deltaproteobacteria bacterium, assembly GCA_030591725.1. GTDB lineage: Bacteria > Myxococcota_A > Polyangia > JAAYKL01 > JAAYKL01 > JAUVAN01. The sequence continues at coordinate 4,508 of JAUVAN010000166.1, read as the reverse complement.
CTGGCGGCTAACGGAGTCGACGCGAGGAGAAAAGCCCTCAAGGTGATCATGAACAAGGAAAGCGTGGATCTGGCCGCCCGGACGATCACGTTCAAGCTCAACAACGCGGCAGAGATGACGGAACTCCAGATCTTCAACCTCGACGGGGATCTTCTCGAGGAAAAGGTAGAGATGCATGAGGGCGCCCCGGCGGGCACCGATCTCAAGATCACCTGGCCCAAACTCATCGACGATCCCGATAACTTCGTCATCAAGCTCAAGATGCACGATGTGGACGAGTTCTGGGCGGGCATGTCCATCTGCCGCTTCCATGGAACCATTCCCCACGAGGAGGTCGTGTTCGAATCGGGCAAATGGGAGATCCGCTCCAAGGAGTCACCCAAGCTGGACAAGGTGATTCCCGACATCATCGAGATGCTCGAGCGTTTCAAGGCCTGTTCCGAAAACGATCGGGCGCTGTATGTGGCTGGGTTTACGGACACGGTGGGCTCGCGCGCCGACAACAGAGAGCTATCTCGCAAGAGAGCACGGGCCATTGCGCAGTACTTCCTCAATCACGGGCTCAAGCAGCGCAAGATCTCAGTGTACGTGCGCGGGTTCGGCGAGGAGGTGCTGGCCGTGGAGACCGGCGACAGCGTGGACGAGGAGAAGAACCGCCGCGCGGACTACATCATCTCCAACTTCCATCCGCAGATGTCCGGGCCCGGTTCGTGGGTGAAGATAAAGTAGTTACTCTTTTACCGCCTTGATGACGGCCTTGCCTTTACGGATAACAACCTTGAAATCCACGGCGCCCTTTTCGGCCATCTGCTTCTTGAGCAGCCTGGACACCTTGGCGTAATTGATGCTTTCCGTGGATTCGGATGTCTTCTTTCGCGCAAACAGGTATGCGCGGTATATGGCCTTCATCCGCTCATCATCGGGTCCGGATTCCGACTTTGGCGGAGCCTTCGACTTCGGTTTTCGCAGAGGTGCCGGTTTTGGCTTCGCCTTCGACCTGGGCTCAGGCTTTGGTTTTGGTTTTGGCTTCGGCTTTGGCTTTGGCTTGGGCTCAGGCTTTGGTGGCGGCGGCGGGATCGATCTCCTCGTGGCGAAGAAGCCCGACAACACGTCTTCCTCGTTTCCGGTCTCGCCGTTTCTCGCTTCGGAGATAAGGCGCTCGTGCAGCTTGTGAATGCCCGAGCCCGCCATTGGGACCGGTGTCTTGTCCGGGTCCGAGGCCGTCGGTGTCGCGAACATGGGTTGTGAGGACAGCTCGCCCGGGGGGGGCGGCGCGGTAGTGGGAGCAGGGGGCGTGTTTGTCTGCGCTGCGAATGGATCGTCGAGATCCATCCCCATCTCCTTGCTCAGATCAACAACCGGAGACGGCGCATCTGAATAGCCGGCTCCCAGCTCGCTAAGAGCCGTAGAAGCGATCTCGCCCTCATCTCGCCGGGCCGTACGTTTCTTGGCCCGCATCACATCGCGCTGATACGTGCCCTCCTCGATCTGGCGGCAGATCCGACGCCAATAGTTGGACTGAGTGTTGTATTTCTGGACCTGGGTCTGGAAGCGAAACCGAATGGCGGTATTGTTAATCTTCTCTTTTCTCAAGATCTGGATTCTTCGCTTCACGTCCTTGTGAGGTATTGTGGGCTCCAGCTTCTCCATGCCCATGAAGTACTGGTTGTACAAAGCCTGGAGCCGGTCCAGCGCCGTTTCCAGTTCGGAAACCAATAGCTCCTGGTCTTTTGCCGTCAACGCCATCGCGTGCGATCCGTAAAGCCGGCCTCCATCATCCTCCCCTTCCCCTCGCAGGGGAAGGCCGGGATGGGGTTAGAGTTCGTAAATGACCAGGTCATCGAAACGAACATCCGTTTCCCAGTTGTTTATCGCAAAGTGATCGTGTCCGGGACCCTCGAGGGGCTCCGGGTCGTTCATTTCGAGGAAGGGCTCACCATCGACCAACCACGACAGGAGATTTCCCTTCCTGATTACCTCGAACGAGTATTTCTTGCCCTTGATGCCCGCCGGCTCCTCTCTCACCGTTCTGCCCGATCCGTGTTCGTCCATCCGTGCGATGATGGACCTGGAATTGTTCCAACCCCCGAGAATGAATACGTAGCTCGTAGCCGTGTACGACGCTCGTTTGGCAAAAGATACGCCGTCGCCGAAGGCTTCTATCTTGATATCCACCGCCGGGCTCTCAGAGCGTGCCGTGATCTTGATTCGCGCGTTCCTCGGGAGTTTTGTTTTCAGCCACAGGGGCTTGTTGTGCGCGCCGCGGGCCTGTAGCTCGCCGTCCACGATCGAGTATTTCCCGCCGCTCGTGTCCAGCCAGTGATCCGCCAGAACGGCGGAGTCGAAATGATCTTCGAAAACAATACGCCCCACAGGCGTGGATTCCTGTTTTGTCCCGGAGCACGCCCACATGGTTGCGGCTGCGAGAACAATTGTGAAAATTCGCAACATCGCGTTCTTATTTCCTTTGAAACGGATCCTAAAAGTTACCAGACGTTTGGCGAGACGGCAATGGGAGAAGGCCTGGAATTCCCCCGCTAACCGAAGAGCTTGCGGAACAGGCCGCTCACGGGGCCCTGCCAGCGGCGGACGAGGATCACCGATTTGGGGGAGTACCGGGCGACGTTGGCCGGGATGTCGCCCACCAGGATTTGCTTGAAGGGCTTGCTCGGAGCGGCGCCGATCACAACCAGGTCGAAATCCTTGCTCGCCCTGGCGATGCCCGCCGCGATGGAGTTGGCCTTGACCAGATGGCGGCCGACGTTACCGTCCAGATCGAGAGCCTCGAGCGATCCGGCGATACGATTGATGGCGGCCCGCTCGTCGATGGGATCGGCGCTTGAAGGCACGACCACGCACGCGTCGACGGATGCGTTGAAGAGCCGGGCGAAGCCATTGGTGAAATCGGCTCCCAGGGTGGCGTTGGGCCCTCCCGAGGTGGCGAGCAGGATCTTTTTGGTGGGTCCGTGGACGACCTTGACGAGCGCGAGATCGCAGGGGCAGTGTCGGATCATGTGATCGGTCAGCTCCCCGAAGAGCCGGTCGCGCGTGTTGGTGTAACCCTTCCAGCCCATCACCAGGAGATCGGCCTTGTGCGACTGCACAGAGGTTAAAAGGGCGTCCTTGAGCTGATGGGCCACGCGCAGATCGCTGGTGAAATCGACGCCTAGTTCCCGCGCCCTGGCCTGGGCCTTGCGCAGCAGCGGTCGTCGGTGGTGGGCCATCTTCAAGCCCTCATGGATGGGCAACTGTTCAGGGACGAGGGAGACCGAGAGGGCGACGATCTCGCCGTTCTTTTGCAGGGCTGCCGCCGCCGCGATGTTGATTAGCGGCTCCACAGTGTCCGGGTTGGCCAGCGTGACCAGAATACGATAGCGTTTCTTCTCCGCTGCAACCGGGGGCTTCTCGATTTCGAGAACCTGGGGCCGCCGTGCCCGCACCTTTTTTTCGAAGGCGGTGAAGTAGAGCAGCAGTCCCACGAAGGTCCACCCGATGACGACCAACCAGGGCCGCGGATCGAAGGCATACTGATAGACAGCCAGCGCCATATTTATCAGGAACCCGGCGATGGGCAGTATAGGGTACAACGGGATCCGAAACGGTCGATGGAGGTCAGGTCTTTTCCGTCGCAGGGCCACGAGGGCCAGATTTACCATGGCGAAGACCAGCAGGAACATCACGCTCGCCGCGGATCCCAGCGCATCCACCGGGAGCGACACGGCGACGATCAGAAAGATCGCGCCGGAAGTGAGAATGGCGATGTGGGGGGTGCGCCGTTTATTGTGGATCGCCGATTACCTGCCGGGCAGCCAGCCGTCTCGCGCCATGGAGAACGCCACCCGGGAGGAGGCGAGAATGGTTGCGTTCAGGGCGCTGATTGTGGACAGCACGCCGCCGAAGACGATCAGGAACACCCCGATCCCCGGCATCATCTTGGCCGCCGCCATGACGATGGCGATCTCCTGATACTTACCCAGGAATTCCCATGAGGCCATGTCGTCCGAGTGGACAGCGCCCAGGGAAACGACAAGGACGCACATATAGATGAAGACCGTCATCGCGAGGGACACGAAGGTGGCTTTTGGAATTGTCTTTGCCGGGTCCTTGATCTCCTCGGCGACCGTGGCGATGAGGTCGTATCCCTCGAATGCAATGAACGTGAGGCCCATGGCAATGAAGACGCCGCTCATGCCCTTGGGGAAGAACGGCGTAAACTCCGCCTTTGCGGCGGGGATGTCGTTGGACATGGCCTCGATGCCGAAGACTATAAAGACCGCGAGCACTGCGATCTTGGCGACCACGATGATATTCTCGGTCTTTCCCGTGACGCCCGCGCCGCGCACGTTGAGGAGCGTGAAGGCGACACCCGCCAGGAGAATCATGAAGACCAGGGCGGCGTGCTCTCCGGCGACCGAAACCATCAGGCCGTGGGTGGCCGGGAAATAGCGCGCGAGGAACTCCAGGGAGAACGATCCGAAGCCGGCGGCGTACAGGGCGCAAGCCACCGT
>JAUVAN010000347.1 GCA_030591725.1 Deltaproteobacteria bacterium | reverse complement strand
ACCCCATCCCGGCCTTCCCCTGCGAGGGGAAGGGGAAGTTGTTGGAAACCCGCGTTAAACCGCGTTTATTCCGAGTCTTTCTTTTTCGACTTGTTGTAGCTGTCCTTCAGCGACTTGAACATCGGTGTAAGGGTCTTCTTCGCCTTATCCATGTCGGTCTCGCCCTTGTCCTTGGTCTTCTTTTTGGGTTCTTTCTTGGGCTCGGGTTCTTTTTTCGGCTCCTTCTTGGGCTCCGGCTCCTTCTTGGGATCGGGAAGCTTCTTGGGGTCGGGAAGCGTGGGAGGCGTGAGCTTCTTGCCGGGCTTGCCGGATGACTTGCCGCTCGAGGACTTTCCCTTCTCCATGAAATAGGGCTTGCCCATATAGCGAACGGTTACGTCCTCGAAGTTACCCGCCAGCCAGGAGTTCTGGATACCGGTGGGGTTGCCCTTGTAACATACGGCGATGCGCCCCGAGGCCGTGCCGGCCACCTGGTACAGATCACCATCGGGATCGTAATCCGCGACTTCCCACTTGGTTATCTCGATGGCCCACGCGTTTTCCGCGTTCCAGCTGGTGGTGGCCTCCAGGTTTGTAGGATCGTTACTGATCTGAAAATACCCGTCGCCGTAGGCCATCTCACGGGTGAATTTCGCACCGACACCGGGATGGAACGGCAGATCGATGGTGAGCGCCTGCCCGCCCATTATGAGCGATGTCGGGTTCTCGAGGGGCTTGTCGTGGATCTTCATCTTCCACTTGTCGCCGATCGGCTCGATGATTATCGCCTGGGTGGCAAAAGGTCTTCCGTTGGCCATGCCGCCCAGGGGAGCCTGGGGCACGGTTTCTACCACCGGCTTGTCGGTCCACTGGTACGGCGGAACGGCCACCGCAACAGCGGGCACCGGCAATGGCGCGACCGCCGGCGGAGGAGCGACGGGCATCACGGGCGGCGGGACGGCTCCGGGCATCGGCGGCGGCGGCACCAGGGTAGGTGGCGGCATCGGTGGTGGTTGCTGTTGACCGAACGGGAGCGCGTCGCATCCACAGACCGCGACAAGCGAGGTGATGAATACTATTGCAATGAAAAGGGAAGCCTTCATTCGTCACTCCTTTGTTGTCGAGCCCATGCGATGGGCTCTGAATTTTGGTGAGTATAGCTCAACATCGAGCTTATTATTATCCATAAATGAACACTTTTTTTCGACACTTGATAATCTTTCAGGAAGTCCTTCACGTGATATCCACCGTTGTTTTTGATATGAATTGATTATCGATGGAACGTTTTTCAAAACTAATGATCAGATTCAGGGTGCCGGTTCTCTCACTCATCATCGTTATCACTATCGGGCTCGGCATGTGGCTGCCCACTATTTACGCGGACGACGACGTCATGCAGTTCCTTCCGCAGAACGACCCGGATGTGGAGTTGTTCCGCAGGGTCAACCAGCGGTTCGGCGGCCTCGATGTGGCCATCGTGGGCATAGAGTCCGATTCCATGTTCACCGCCGCCACCCTCGAAAAGGTCAGGGCGCTCACCAAGAAGATCGGTCAGATCGATGGAGTGTTCGATGTCCTGTCCTTCACAGAGGTTCCGGATCCCCAGCCGTCTGCAGAGGGTTTGAGGGTGGAGCCTCTCGTAATGGACAAGGTTCCCACCGAGGTGGACGAGCTACAGGCCCTGAAGAAGCGTGTGCTCTCCAACGAGAACGCCGTGGGGAATATGATTTCCCCCGACGGCAAGGCGGCGATGATCCTGTGTTTCCTGGGAGGGGATCGCCCTCCTATTCACATCGCCACCGATATCAAGAACGCGGCCGCCGGCATCTGGACCGGCGCCCCGATCTACTTCGGAGGCTCGCCGTTCATCAGACTCCATATCGCCGGGGGCACAAAGAAAGACCTGGCCCGGCTCACGCCCATCGTTGCCATAGTGGTCTTGCTGGTCACCTTCCTGATCTTCAGAAAACCTATCGGCGTACTGCTCGCGCTCGGAACGGTCGGCGTGGGGCTGGTATGGCTGATGGGGATAGTCGCCTTGCGGGGCAAGGGACTCACGCTGGTGGGATCGTCGCTTCCCACCATTGGTATAGCCATAGGCGGCGCGTACGGCATTCACATTCTCGCGGCCTACTTCGCGGGGGATGCGCCTACGGTAAGAGAGCGAATAATTCAGGCCATGAAAAACGTGGGCGCTCCGGTGATCGCGTCGGCGGCCACAACATGTGCGGGGTTCATGTCTTTCCTCGTGATGGATATCGCTCCCTTGCGCGAGTTCGGCATGTACGCGGCGGCAGGAGTGGCCTTCACGGCGCTTCTGGCGCTCACGGCGATCCCCGCCATCTTGTCCTTCTCCAGGCGCGTTCCCTCCAGGCTCGGCTCCAGTCTGATGGCAAAACCCCTGGGCAAACTGGGACATTGGGCCGAGCGACATCGCTCATGGGCCCTTTCCATTGCGGTGATCATGGCGGTGGCCGGCGTGTTCGGGGTGTTGCGCATCGCGCCGGATCCAACCCTGGAGACCTTTTTCAAAAAAGGTTCCGAGCCGGACAAAGCCAACAAGTTTCTCGAACGCAATTTCGGCGGCTCGGTATACCTTCAGGTTTATTTCGAAGGCGACATGCGCTCGCCGTTCGTGCTCGCCCAGCTGCGGAAGATTGTCGAGTTCACGAAGGGCATGGACGAGGTCGTTCAGGTGAACTCAATAATCGACCCCCTCGTCATGATGTCCGAGGCCATGGGGGGCCGCGCGGATCTTCCGGTCAACAACCGGCGCACGGGATACCTGTATCCGTTCCTCGAGGGGACCGCCGCCATAGACCAGATAATCGCTCCTGAAAAAGACGCCTGCCTGGTCCAGATAAGGCTCAGGGATATCGGCCCGCAACAGGTAGACGCGGCCGTCGAGAATCTGCGCGCATTCATCGAAAGCGAGGTTCCCCGGGGAATCATGCCGGTTCAGATGGCGCCCTTCCTCGACCCGGAGGATCGCAACGAGTTCGTCACCCTCGAGGAGTTCAACGGCGAAGGCGAAGTGATCAGGCCCTCCGAGCTGATCGATATCGCGGTGATCAAGGATCCACGTGAGGCAAAGCAGCGGCGCGCTGCGCTCTTGCAGGAGGTCGCCGACAGGGTGGTCCGCATCGCGAGGATATACGATGGTCCGCAGATAACGGACGAGGCCGCGCGCAAGGTGCTGGAGGTTCTCGAAGGTGAGAATGGCAGCGGAGAACTCGGGGCCGGCCCGGATCTCGACAGGGCTATAGTAGATCTGGTTGCGGAGCATCTGGGTGGCGATGTTCCGGTCTTCGAGGATCCGCTCCAGGGAGCTTCTGACGAGGAACTTGCCGAGTGGAAGTCCAGGGAAGACCTCATGACGGCCGCCCTCAAGATATTCTCGGGAAAGAGGACCAATCTCGCGACAATGAAAGGGTTCATCGGACGGACGCTGCCGCTCACCTCCGCGCGGGATTCGGAAGGGTTGACCCTCACCTCGCAGGCCATGGTCGCGGGCCTCTCCCAGGCCCAGGCCGCCATCAGGGCACGACGCCTCGCGGGGCCGGCTCTCGCGGCGGCCGCCGTCGATAGTCCCTCTGTCGACCTGAAAGAGCGCGTGGCGTGGGCGATAACAGATATCGATCTGACGGTTCACGGCTTTCCGGAGACCGGCAAGAACGCGACCACGGTGCTTGCGCGGGTTACGGGTCAACCGGTAATAAACGTGGCCTTCTGTAAAAGCACCATCAGAAACCAGCTCAGATCCCTGGCCCTGGCGCTGATCGTGCTCGCGTTGATCATGTCCCTCTTCTTCCGCTCAGTAGTATCCGCCGTCAAGGGACTGACCCCCGCGATATTCATGCTCGCGGTGGCGGTGGGTGTGATGGGGGCCGCAAAAATCCCCCTGGACCTCACCACCAGCATGATCGCGGCCATCGCGCTGGGAATAGGCGTGGACTACTCCATACATTTCCTGTGGCGACGGCGACGGCGGGGCGAGAGCCTCGGAAAGACCACCGCCCAGGTGGGGCCGTCAATAGCTGCCAACGCTATTCAGGTGGCTGCCGGTTTCGCGGTCTTGAGCTTCTCGGACATGATTCCCATGCAGAGATTCGGCCTGCTCGTGGCCATGACCATGCTCCTGAGCGCCACCGCGACGTTCGTCCTGTTGCCGGCCATTCGCGCGCAGGGCAGCGAAGTCCCGGCTACCGAACAGGAAGACGAGGATACTTCGACCGTACCAACCTGATAAAACGAGAAGTGGGGTCGAAACGAAGTGGGCGACCCCAAGTGTTGATCTTAAAGAGAAAGAGAGGATTTACGTTTGACGCGTGCGGCCCGCATCATGCGGTTGCGGTTCTTGGCCTTGAGCTTGGAGTTCTTGCGCGAGCAGCGCTTCCGGTTCTTTT
>JAUVAN010000054.1 GCA_030591725.1 Deltaproteobacteria bacterium | reverse complement strand
CACGTGGAGGCGCGGGGGCGATCTCACAAGTTGGACAGGATTCATCGCTATCGGGCTCACTCGCTTCTTTGACTTCGTCCTTGACGATGACCACGGTAAAGTTTCCTTCGTCGTCCTCTTTGATATCAACCGCCCAGCCCATACTCACGGCCATCCTCTTCACGTTCTGCGCCGACCCCGAGTTGTCCACCACCACGGAGAGTTTCTCGGTATCGGGGAGGAAGAGCGCCTTGCGCGTCTCGACCACCGGTTGCGGGCACGCCTTGCCGCGCATGTCTATCTTTTTCACTTCGGTCATTCTTCCACTCCTTTTATCAAGAGTACATTTCCCAAATAGCCGTCATTTAGCAAGTCGGGCTTCCGGGAATCAATGCAAATCGCCGTGGAGAGCGCAACCCAGGGCCGCCGCGATCTGGGGCTGGTCCGGGAGGTGCAGCTTCCTGTCCAGACCGGTCTCGATCAGGCGGCGCAGGCACGCGTTGAGCGCTCCTCCACCCGCGAACAGGACATCGTCCTCTATCTGTACCCCCTTGACCAGTGACAGGATGCGGGAGGAGATCGCCTGGTGAATTCCCAGCGCTATCTCCTGACGGGCTGAGCCCCTCGCAACCAGCGAGATCACCTCTGACTCGGCAAAGACCGTACACATGCTGCTCAGCTTCTCGGCCCGGACTGCGGACAGGGCCGCCTTCGCGAACTCCTCTCGGGAAAACGAAAGCGCGTCGGCCATTACCTCCAGGAATCGACCTGTGCCGGCAGCGCACTTGTCGTTCATGGCGAACTTGTGCAGCTTGCCCTCGGCCGTAATGGTTATCGCCTTGGTATCCTGACCGCCCACGTCGATGATCGTTCGACAGGACGGAAGCAAGGCCCTGGCGCCCATTGCCACGGCCTTGATCTCTGTGACGACCTCGCATTTCCAGTGCCTGGCGAACAGGTGTCGTCCGTAACCGGTCGCGACTGTCCTCGCCCCGGGAAGATCCCTCATGAGTTCCGAGCAAACCGTCAAGGGGGCGAAGGTCGTGTCGGTGATGTGAGAGGAGATGGTCCGGTCCCCCTCCATCACCACCTGCTTGATAGTTCGCGATCCTATGTCGATGCCGACGTGGAGTGCGCTCACCCTTTGAGTCTCTCGATGAACGCCTCGACACGGGTCCTTATCTGCTCCACGTCTTCCATCGAGTAATCCGTATCGATGCGCAGTGTCGGAATATTGTCCGCCTCCAGCGCCTTTTCCACGGGGCCGGCCTCTATCTGGTAGGGGGCACAGAACTGCAATCCGTAGTGAATTACGCCGTCGGCCTTGTAGGCCTTCGCCATTTCTTTGATGTGCTCGAGGCGCACGGTATTGGGAGTGAACACGGCGCAATCGATCTTGAAGTAGCGATCGACAATATTGTCGATCAGTTGCTCGACGGTCTCGCCCGTCTCGTCGGTGAGGTGCCGGGTTCCCCGCTCGCCCACGCACGATTCCTCACCCACGATGACCGCGTTCGCGCCCTCAATGATCGTGGGAAGCTTCCAGTTGGGCACGGCCATTGGGCACCCGGAGATCAGGATGCGCGGTGCTCCCTTGTCAAATACGCCCTCGCCCTTGCCGATCCGTTCCTCGATTTCGTTGCAAAGCTGGTTTGACGATTCGGTGAACCGAACCGGATCGTCATAGAAGTACACCTGGTTGGCGAGCAGGGCGTCCAGACCGGAGATCGGCGCCGGGTCGGCGGCCCGGAGTCCGGCCAGGCGATGCATCGCTCCGCGCTTGGCATTGACCGTGCCGATAGCCTTCCTGAGCGCATCGACCTCGATCTTCCTGCCCGATACCTCCTCTACCCGCGCGGCGAACCGCCTGTACTCGTGTCTGAGGAAGTCGCGGTCCACCTCGTTCTTCATCTGCGGCATGTCCATCACGTACAGGTCGCTCACCAGGTCGCGGAAAATCTCATACGACTTTTTCTTTCCGTCGCAGGTGTTTTCTCCGATGACCATGTCGGCGGCCTTGATATATGGACAGACATTGCTCAGGGTGAAACCGAACGCGCCCTTGATCAGCGAGCATGTGTTGCGCGGCAGCAAATTCTCGGCCTCGTCGAGGGCGAACTCCGCGCCGGCGCACAGCCCAACCAGTATGCCGTCCACGGCAAGCACAATCTCCTCGGGCACGAAGACGCAGAACGAGCCGAATACCTTACGCCCCTCTTCTTTTGCATCCACGATTTCCTTGATTCTCAACCCGTGCACCTCGCTCATGACGAAATCGAAGTACTCCATGCCCTTTGGGCGGTTTCTCTGGCTCATGAAGGTCTGCCCGTAGAGCTGTCCAAGCATCTCGAGAAGCGCGTCGTGCGCATCGAGGTCGAGCCCGAGCTTCTCCCACATCGGACGATAATCCTGTGTCACTTTACTTGCTCCTTTGTGCCTGACCCACACCGGTGGTGGGCGGTTGCTCGAAGTCGAGTGTATTATCGTGATTGCCGATAGATCAAACTGGAAAATACGATAGAAGGCGGCGTTTTATTCGGAAAATCCGATAGATTGTCCGGATCAGCTTTCGGGGATTTCGGCGACCACGAAATCAGCGAAGGCCCGGCACAGGGGTGAGAGGGTCCGCCGCTTGTCGCGGATCAGAAAAAACTTTCTGGGGAGCGAAAGCCCTTTGACCGGGACAATTGCGAGGCTGCCTGCCCCGACCTCCGTCTCGACCGCCCGGAGCGACATGATCGACACTCCCAGATCATGCTTGATCCCCTCCTTGACCGCAGCGGGGCTTCCGAGCTGCGCCACGATGGTGAAGGCGTCCAGGCCGATCGAATACAATTCCGAAAGGCCATGATCGAGCATGCTTCGTGTTCCCGATCCGGTCTCTCTCAAGATGAAGGGTTCCTTGCGGAGATCCTCGATCGATATCGATTTTTTTTTGCGCCAACGATGCGAAGAGGAGACGACCAGAACCATTTTGTCTTGCCAGACCTCGTCGTGGACCAGGCCTTTTATTTTTGCCATTGATCCCACAAAACCCAGCTCGAACACCCCTTCCGACACCCCGTTCGATATCTCGTCCGATCCCCCGATGCCGAGCCGGACCGTGACCTCCCGGTAGCGTTTCGTGAAGCGTCTGATAACTCCGGGCAGGATGCACTCTCCGGGGATGGTGCTTCCACCGATCAATATCTCGCCGCGAGAGATCCCCATGAGTTCCTCGATCTCCAGACAAGTACGACGTTTCATTTCCAGTTGTTTGATTGCGCGCCGGTAGAGCAGCTTGCCCACCTTGTTCGGCACTATCGTCCGGTCGATCCGATCCAGGAGCTTGGTCCCCACCATGCGTTCGAGTGTGGCCACGCGCTCGGAGACCGATGCCTGGGCCAGGTGGACGGCCTTTGCCGCTTTCGAGAAGCTCCCGAGCTCCACTACCTTGCAGAACACCTCGAGCTGCCTCAGGTCGAAGTCTATTGCGCCTTTTTTCCCAGGGGCCTTCATCAGTCCTTGAACAGGGAGATTTCCCGGAGCCTTTCGATGATCGGCGGCAGGGCCTCGATGACCGAATCCACTTCCTCGTCGGTGTTCACGCGGCAAAGAGAGAACCTCAGGGAGCCGTGGGCGAAGTGGAAAGGCACACCCATGGCGCGCAGCACGTGGGATGGCTCCAGCGTGCCCGAGGTGCAGGCGGAGCCGGAGGATGCGCAGATTCCTTTTCTGTCGAGCATGAGAAGCAGCGCCTCACCCTCCACGTTCTTGAAGCTGATGTTTGTTGTTCCCGGGAGACGCCGGTCCACGTCGCCGTTGAGCCGGGTGTCCGGCATGGCCAGGAGGCTCTTTTCGAGTCGGTCGCGAAGGGCGCGCACCCGGGTCCCCTCCTCGTCCATGTGGGCCTGTGACAGCTGCGCGGCCTTGCCCAGCGCCACGATTCCCGGGACATTCTCCGTGCCGCCCCGGCGGCCGCGCTCCTGATGACCGCCGAGCAGGAACGGGCGGAACCGGCATCCGCGCCTGACGTAGAGAGCGCCGACACCCTTGGGGGCGTGGACCTTGTGGCCGGATATTGACAGGAGGTCGATATTTCCACCGCCCAGATCCAGGGCCACCTTGCCCATTGTCTGAACCGCATCGGTGTGAAACAGGGCGCCGTGTTCGTGGGCTATTCGTCCGGCCTTCTCGACCGGAAAGATCACACCGGTTTCGTTGTTTGCGGCCATCATGCTGACCAGGGCGACGTCCTCGTCCATCTCCTCTTCGAGCAGGTCGAGGGATACGTTGCCGTCGCCATCGACGGGAAGATACGTCACCTTGTAGCCATCACGCTCCAGATGCCTGGCCAGGGTGAGCACCGCAGGATGCTCTACCCGCGTGGTGATGAGCCGATGGCGGTTCTTCCTGGATCCAAGCGCAGAGCGGATGGCGGTGTTGTCCGACTCTGTGCCGCAGCTCGTGAAGACGATCTCGGTTGGGTGCGTGGCGCCAAGGCTGGAGGCCACCTGTTCGCGAGCCTTCTCGATGGCATTGGCCACGTTGCCGCCGAACTCGTGCATGCTGGACGGGTTGCCGTAGTATTCCACGAGAAAGGGCATCATCGCCTCTACCACCTGTGGATCCACGGCGGTCGTGGCGTTGTTGTCCAGGTAGATGGTACGCATCACGCCCCCTCCTCCACCACGTCCAGAGTGATCGCCGGGTCGACGATTTCCTTGAGCTTGTCCTCGATCCAGCTGGTGGTCAGTCCGGCGGCGCGGCAACCGGAGCATTGACCCACCATCCTTATGGACACGGCAAGCCCGTCGATATCCACCAGCTCGAGATCGCCGTTGTCCTTTTGCAGAATCGGCCGCACCTCGTTGTCGAGGATCTCCTGGATCAAAGAAATACGCTGAAGGTTGGTGAGTTTTGGGGACTTGGGTTTGTGCTGCTTTTGAGATTGCTCCGGCTTGGCTTCGCTGAACTCTTCGAGGATGGTCTCGATCTCGTCGATGCACGAGCCGCAGCCTCCACCCGCCTTGGTGTAATTTGTCACGTCCTCGACCGTGCGCAGGTTGTTCTCCTCCACGACCTTGCGGATCTTCCCCTCGGTGATGCCGAAGCAGTTGCAGACGATTCGTCCCTCGTCCTCTTCCTCCTCCGGTCCGGTCGTCTCCCCCCGGTAATCGGCAATGGCCGCCTCGAGGGCCTCGCGACCCATCACGGAGCAGTGCATTTTTTCCGGGGGCAGGCCGCCGAGAGCACCGGCGATCTCCTGGTTGGTGATCTTGAGCGCATCATTGAAGGTCTTGCCCTTGATCATCTCGGTCAGGATGGATGAGGACGCGATGGCGCTGCCGCAGCCGAAGGTCTGAAACCTTGCGTCTTCTATGGTGTTGTTTTCCTTATCTACCTTGATTGTGAGCATGAGCGCGTCACCGCAGGCGATGGAGCCGACCTTGCCGGTGCCGTCCGCGTCGTTCAAAACCCCCACGTTCTTTGGTTGGAAGAAATGCTGCTTGACCAGATCCGTATAATTCCAGGCCATTTTGAGCTCCTTTTTGAGGCGAACAAACCAAGTCTACGATGGGTATAACCATTATTGAGCTGGTACGCCACAGGAACGAAAGAAAAGTGGAATAAAAAGTAAAGTATCCGACGGTGGGCTGGGTGTTTGTGCGGGGCGCACGTTTTGGGTGAACGCTAGTCTTTCTTTTTGCCGATGCCCTGGGCGACGGCCTTGTAGTGGTCCCACAGGCGCGGCAGGCCCCATTTGTCGAAGCGCTCCTTGAGGCCGGTGTCCTTTTCTCTCTTGAGCATTTTGAGGAGGTCCTCGGTGAGCTTTGCCCGGGTGGAGAAGCGTTCCTTGATCTCGTTGGCCACATCGTAGAGCTTCAGGAGCTTGCGGTTCGCCACGTGGGCGATGCCCTTTTCCGGGTTGAGGCGCTCCGCGAAAAGCTCGCCCTTGTCGAACAGTGCCTTCAACTCCTTGACCAGCTTGTCCTTCGAGCCGAAGCGTTCCTTGATTTCCTGCAGGGGTGTTAATTTTACCATTTTGATCTCCTTACTTCCGAGCCCGACGTTGAGCGCGGCGCCGCAAGGGCAAAATTCGATAGCATGGACAAATGGGTTGCGCAAGACAATCCACCCGGTCATCGTTCGGATCATCAAAGCTTTCGGTTGTCCTACGACAATCCGGGCAATTGATGTATGATTGTCATTTCAGGCGGTTGAGTCGGGTGACGTGGTCTGATATCCTCTGTCGGTTATTGGGGACGTGTAAGGAGTGCGGATAAGCGATGATCAAGACAAAGAGATGCCCTGCCTGTCAGAAGGAGCTGCCCATCCTCGCGGCGCGTTGCAAGTATTGCGGATTCAAGCTCTCCAGCAGCTCGATGGGAGCGCAAACAGATAACAATAAGGATCCCGATCAGGTGCCCATGGTGCGGATGAGCAGCGTGCCGCCACCCCCTCCACCGGCAAGAAAACCCATGCCGGTTCCTACCCGCGGCGCAAAGAAGACAATGATGATGGGTGTGGATGACCTCCCCCCGAAACCTACCCGCAGCGCAAAGAAGACGATGATGATGGGTGCGGCCGACTTGCCCCCGAGGCCGGCGGGGATGAAAAAGCCGGGGACGGCGCCTCTGAAGCTCGATCGAAATACCATGCCGCCACCGCCCATCTCGCGGCCGTCGGTGCCCGAGGCCGATCTTCAACTGGACATCGAGGATCTGGCGCCCGAAGTAGATATTACCAGCGCCTGGATCCCGGATACCGACGAGTTGGGTGACCAGTCGATGCTGCTCGAACTGGATCCCGAAGATTCATCGGTCTTGGAGATCGAGGGCGATCTGGGAATTTCCGTGACCGATGTCCATGATGACGACGACATCGAGGTGGAAGAGGAAGACGAGGAAGACGAGACGGGCAACTTCCTGTTTAGATATGTTTTCACGGACACTACGCTCGATAACCTGGAAGAAAAAAAATGGCCCGCGATCCTGGTCAAGGTTATGGGCAAGATAAAATACCTCTACCTGATCGGCGCGGGCGCCACTCTGTTCTCGCTCATTTTACTGATAGTCATATTGGCTGTTTCAGGCGGCGACGAGCCGGAGATCCCGGAGCTGCCGCAGGTGGGAGGATCCACGGGCGAGACGGCCGAGCCCGGAGCCGGGAAGGTCGAGCCCGGAGCCGGGAAGGTTGAGCCGGAGGTGAAAACTCCCAGGCCGGAGCCGGTCGCAGATGTCGCCGTGGGGAAACCGTCCGGAACGGTTCCGGATCCGGGTGGAACATGTCGTCCGCTGGATCAGTATCCGGAGATCGTCTGGCGTGAAAAACTGTTTGCGGTGGCCGATAAGCTGGGCGTGAACAGTGTCTGCGCTATCTTCGGCAAGGCCCCCTCCGCAGTGGCGGCGGCGTTCGGAGATCTTCCGGTGGTGGGCCCCGGAGGGCTGGACGAGGTGAAGGGCGGCGGTCTCATCGAGGTGTTTCCCACCGGCAAGGCGAACCGGCGCGGCCCGTCCATGGAGTTCGCGTTCGTCGGGGATAGCCTGTTCGAGGTGAGGCTGAAGTACCGCGACACCGAGGGAAAAGACGTCGGTGAGAAGATGCTGGCGGAGGTGTTCGGGGACAGCGTGGACAGCGGCAAGGATTTTCTGGGGCGCAAGTTCGTGCGCTTCATGGACGGCGACGTGGTGATCGAACTCGTCGAGGAGAAATGGTACGGTCGGACGCTGAAGACAATCGTTCTGGCGAGCGTTCAGATTCGGGAGTTCCTCGCGCCCCAGAGCGAGAAGATCGAGAAAGTCATCAAGTCAATGGAGGCCGGGGACGCGCTGTTCGGCAAGTGGAAGTTCGACGACGCCCTCACTTCGTATCGTAAAGCCTCTGATGGTATGCCCGAGTACGGGGCCGCGCACGTCAAGCAGGCGCTCATGCTCACCCGCCTCGAGAAATTCGAGGAGGTCGAGAAGGTGGCGAAAAAAGCCCTGGAGGTGAGTGCCGAGAATCGCGTGCGAGCCGAGGCGCTCGGATTGCTCGGCGTCACCGCGCTCTACAACGGATCGACGGACAGCGCCCTCGAGTACTTTAAACAGGCTGCCTCTGCCGATTCGGCAAACGAGTTCTTCCGGATGTCGGCGAAGGAGCTCGAAACAGGTGACTACGCCACAGAGCGGGTCGCCCGCACGGCGGCCAGGATGGAGTGCCTCAAGAAGAAGGGCTACAAGTCTACCCCCAAGGGCTTGCTGGCCCGTGGTAATTTCCCGAACATGAAGACCTATTTCAAGAAGCTCAAGGCGGCCAAGAGAAAACCCAAGTTCAAGAAACTCAAGAAGGCTGCCTCCCGGGGCGAGTGCCGTTAGCTCTTCTTTGACCCGACTTGGACATCTGGTAAGTTCTCGCTCATGAGAAGTCGCATGTCATTTGGCGCCTGGCCCATGACGCCCGCAGTGAAACAGTTTCTTATCGCCAACGGGGTGGTGTGGCTCGTGCTAGTCATCTCAATCAACTGGATGGACGCCCTCGCGTTGCACGATCACCTGGCGCTTACCCCCGAGCGTGTCTACCCGGGCCTGGAGCTGTGGCAGCCGTTCACTTACATGTGGCTTCACTCCACCTCCGATTTCTCACACATTCTGTTCAACAGTTTATTTCTCTGGATGTTCGGGGGAGCGCTGGAACAAGCGTGGGGCACGAGGGCATTCACCAGGTTCTACCTGACCTGCGGGATAGGAGCAGGGTTCGTAGTCTTCGTGATCGGTTCCATCTTTCATCCGGATCTGGCCACGGTCGGCGCTTCGGGAGCCATATACGGCCTGGTGGTGGCCTGGGCCATCGTTTTCCCCGATCGGGTCATCTACTTTTTCGGCCTCTTCCCCATCAAGGGAAAGTACTTCGCGCTCTTTCCCATCGGGTACGCACTGGTCGATTTTCTGATGCATGGCAGCGGCGTGAGCCATTCCGCTCACCTGGGAGGATTGGCCATCGGCGCCCTGCTCGTCACCGGTTTCTGGCGGCCATCGCGCCTGTACAATCGAGCGCGTTACATGTGGCTCAGGAGAAAGCTAACGGTGGTGGAGGGCGGTAAGAAAAACGGGAAATCGCCGCCCGGCGGCGGCTACTGGCACTGATTTCCTCAGGGATAGGCTCAAGGCCCAATGTACCCAATTCTCTTCAAAATCGGATCTGTCGATATCGAAACCTACGGGGTGATCACAGTTTTCGGATACTGGGTGATGGTCGCGTTCCTGGTGCGCGAGGCCAGTCGCCTCGGGCTGGATCCGGTCGGAGCCAAGTGGAACATCGCCTGGGCGACCGTCGGCTCGCTCGTTGGTGGGCGTCTGCTCTACGTGATCGTCAATTTTCAATATATCGCGGACGACCCGATCAGGGCCATCCGATTCTGGGAAGGGGGCCTCGTTTCGACCGGCAGTCTCATGGGCATGCACGCAGCGGCTGCCATGTACGCGGCCCGGGGTCGTATGCCTCTGTGGACGGTGCTCGATCTGGCCTCCCTCGCCGGGGCGATCGCTCTGGCAATCGGGCGTTGGGGGTGTTTCTTCGCCGGGTGCGATTACGGGAAGCCAGCCGGGGAGTTGCCCTGGGGTGTGATTTTTCGGGATGCGGCCAGCCTTGTTCCGGCCGCCATGAGGGAGACGGCGCTTCACCCCGTCCAGTTGTACCTGTCCCTCGCGAATGTCGCGGTCTTCGCCGTCGGGTACATTGCTTATCGTAAATTGTTTGCGCGACGCCCCGGAACGGTTTTCGGCGTCGTGGCCGTGTTGTACTCCGTTTTCAGGTTTGTCATCGAATTCTGGCGAGGCGACGCGGATCGTGGATTTTTTTTCTCCGACAGACTTTCCACGAGCCAGGTGGCGGTGATTGGCTGGGCTGTCCTGGGGTTGGCCGCGATAACCTTCTCGGTGCGGGCCAAGAAATCCAGCCGAGTCCAATCGTAACCCGTCAGGATTCCATGGCAACATTTTTTTCTTTCAAAGAAGTGATTTCGACATCATCATGATTTTTCTATATGGTATTGAAGACATTCTTCAAATCGAGGAGGAAACCGTGAGTAAAAATATCTTGTGGGCGTTAGTCTGTTTTGGAGTGATGATGATCGCCTTGGCGGGTTGCGACAACAAGCTTGACATGCCGCTCCCGCCGGCGATGCAACCGCCGGCTCTGGTGCCCCCGTTGGGAGTGCCCCCGGTAGCGCCTCCGCTTGTCGCCCCCCCGCTGGCCCCTCCAGTGGGAGTGCCCCCGGTTGCAGTGGTCGATACCACGCCGCCTCCGCCGGAGACACCGCTCATTCCTATAGGGGACGATCCCAGCCCGGACAAGCCCAAGACCGGCGGCAAGACGGGCGTGTGCAAGCTTCCGGGGCCGGACACACCCGGTGACGAACTGGTGGGTAACTACATGTGCAACCTGGACATCAAGGGTCTTCCCTTCGGTTTCAAGCCGCCGGCGTTCGGGTGTCGTATCGTGGCCACCGGCAACGGTAAATTCAGGCTCGCTCCCAACGGACAGCGTGGTGGTTTCACCGTTACGGAGACCAAGCTCTCCGGCTTCAAGCTCGATGGGAAGTACGGCTTCTCCGGACAGAAGCTACAGGTAAACACCTGCATGAGGGCCAAGGGTCCGGGCAAGTACAAGGGGAGCGGTTCGGGGATCCTGAACGACGACAAGAAAAACAGGGTGAAATACACCATGACGGTGACCAGGCAGTAATGGAAGCTTGGAGGTTATAAAATGAAAAATGGACGTCGTGATGAACGGGTGCCTATGGGCATCAAGATCAGGTACAAGAGCGCTACTGTAAGTGAGTTTCTCGAGCAGCACTCGCGCGATGTAAGCAAGGGCGGGGTTTTCATCAGGACCGACAGGCCCATGCCGGCCGGAACGCTCATCAAGTTCGACTTCAGGCTTTCGGACGAGCGCTCTCTGATCCAGGGTGTCGGCCGCGTGGTATGGCGACGCGATGAACCCCTAGATGACAATCAGCCGGCCGGGATGGGCATCAAGTTCATCAAGCTGGATGAGTCGAGCCGCGAGAATCTCGATCACATCATCAAGGAGCGGGTAATCAGCGATGATACCGAACCTGCGGATGCGCCAACGGTGGAAACCATGGATACGCAGCCGTCGCAAGCACCGGATCCGATTTCGCCGGTGCGCCCGCAGTCCGTTCCACAGGGAGCAAAGGGGACCATCATCGGCATGGGCATGGGGCCTTCCCCCTCACCCCAGGATGATGATGATGACGATCGGCCGACCGAAGTCGATGGGCCGGTTGTAGAAGCGTCGGAAGAGAAACCCGAAGAGGCACCCGAAGAGAAGCCCGAAGAGAAGCCCGAAGAGGAGTCCGAGGAGAAGTCCGAAGAGGAACCCGAAGAGAAGTCCGAAGAGGAACCCGAAGAGAAGTCCGAGGGAAAAGCCGTCGGCACCGATTTCCTCGCAGATATTTCTTCTGCAATCGATGACGCTCTCGAGGGCGATGAAACGGAAGATGAGAAGCCCGACGCAGAGACGAAGGACGACGGAGATGAGAAGCCGGCCGACGCCGCGTCGGCTGACGACAAATCAGACGTCGAGATCAAGTCCGAAGCTGCGTCCAAGGAAAAGGAAGAGGACATCACGGCGATCCAGCAGCCGGTGAGAGTTGGCGTTGATTCCAAGGAGCCCGGCGGCACACCTGTCGGACTGATCATCTTCCTGCTGCTGCTCGCAGCCGGGGCAATCTACTATTTCGGTTTCCACAAGGATGGCACGGAGGTTGCGGATGAGACCGCAAAAGCGGAGCCGGTGGACGTCGAAGTGACCAAAGACGAGGAGCCCAAGGTTGCGGAAGAAGTAGAAGACAAGGAGCCCGTCGCCGAAGAAGTGCAGGTGAAAACCGGCAAGATCAAGATTGTTTCGAGGCCGGTTGGAGCAAAAATCTTCATCGACGGTGCACAGAGGGACGGCGTGACTCCCATGGATGTCGAGGACCTCATCGCCGGCGTGGAGGTGGAGGTCGAGACGCGCCTGTTCGGGTATCTGCCGCAGTCGCAGAAGGTGACGCCCGGTGAGGAAAAAGCGGTCGATGTGGCACTCAAGATGGAGAAAGCCAAAATCGAGATCGAGCTGAAAAGCGAACCGAAGGGCGCATCGGTTTCCTCCGAAGACGATTGGCTGGCAAAGACACCCCGGACAATTTCCAAGCGGAACCTCGGACCGGAGTTCGTCTACGAGTTCAAGAGGCCGGGATACGAGGATCGTACGGGTAAAGTGACCGAAGACAACTGGACCTTCAAGGATGGAACATACTCGCTGGTCATCGATGTGGTGCTGACGGAGATCGAGAAACCGGAGCCGAAGGCAGATCCCAAACCGAAGGCAGATCCCAAACCGAAGGCGGATCCCAAACCGAAGCCGAAGGCAGATCCTAAACCGAAGGCAGATCCGAAGCCGAAGGCAGATCCGAAGCCGAAGGCAGATCCCAAACCGAAGCCGAAGGCGGATCCCAAACCGAAGCCGGATCCGAAGCCGGATCCGAAACCGGATCCCAAACCGAAGCCGAAGCCGGATCCCAAGCCGGTTGTGGACGACAACCCGTACTGATTCCGTACTTCTTTAGATAACCCGTGTCTGACCTCATAAGATCACCGGTTGTTCCCGAGTTGGGAGCAGGAATCTCACTCGAAGAGATAACCTCCAGGGCGTCTGCGGGTGCTCGTGTTGATCTCTCAGGAGTAAAGGGAGGGGCGCTCGCGGTGGTCCTCGCCCGGTTGTCCCTGGTATATGGCGGCCCTCATGTTGTCGTCACGGAGGATTTTACCCGGGCCCGCGACCTGTTCCGCGATCTGTCTTGCCACCTGAGATCCGATGGCGGTGGCGAGATCCTGTTGTTTCCTCAATACGATCTTGGGCCGTACGACGAGCTCGTTTCCGACCGCCGCTCCACCATGAATCGCGCAGGCGCGCTCTTCAAGATGATCATGGACCGGCGCTGGCGGTTTCTTGTGATTTCGGCCGATGCCCTGCTTCGCCGCGTGATTCCCAGGGGGCGTTTCGAGGACGCCTGCGCTCCCGTGGCTACAGGGGACACGATCCGGCGTGATTCGTTGATAGATGTGCTCGAGATCGGGGGCTACAACCGGGCGCCGCTGGTGGAGGAGCCGGGTACATACGCAGTTCGCGGAGGCCTTCTTGATGTCTTTCCTCCCTCCCTCGACATGCCGGTGAGAATAGACCTCTTCGGGGACGAAGTTACGAACATCAAGAGGTTCGATCCCGAGACCCAGGTTAGCGAAGACCCCATTGAGGAGATCTGGATACACCCGGCTCGAACGTCCTTGTTGCCGGTGGATAAGGGCGGCAGGGAGATGGTGTCCCGGAGGATTCGTCAGATCTGCGACGAGGTGAATCTCCCCACCGCGAAGACCGATCAATTCATCGAGGATTGCCTCGACGGGAGACTCTTCGTGGGAGCGGAGGGATTTTCGCCGGCGATGCAGGAACAGCAGGGCAGCCTCCTCGAGTATCTCCCCGGGGAGTTCACGGTATGCGTCGACAACCCGCCGGGGATCGACATCACATGGAACAAATCCCTGGCAGCTTTCAAGGCGGATCTGGATCGGCGTCTGGGAAGGGGCGAGCCGTCGTTCGGGTTGGATGGGCATCTCGTTTCCGTGGAGGAGATAAAAAGGGTTATCGGAGGCGCGTCACGAAAGATAGTGTCACATCCCATCGTGATCGAAGGCCAGAGCGATGGTCTCTGTGGCGGAGGTGAGGAGTTTCTGGATCTGGCTTCCGCCTCCACGGATGACACCGGGGAACGGTTGAGACACCTGACGCAGGCTGGGGAGAAGGTGGATTTGCTGGGTCCGCTCACGGGTTACCTGGGATCTCTCGCGGAAGATGGTTACCGGGTGATATTGACAGCTCACACCACCGGACAGGCCGAACGACTTGCGGCGATGTTGCGGGGTCGGGACCTCGAGGTGACTCTTGATGACGGCGGCGAGTCGATCGGGAGACCGGGTGTCGTCGTTTCCGTAAGTGAGATGGCCCGGGGTTGTCTTCTTCCTGGAGACGGAATCTGCTGGATCGCCGAGGAGGAAATATTCGGGCGACGTTCCAGGCGAAGGAGCGGCCATCGTCGAACCGGGGTTGTCCTGGAAGATCTTCGGGCGCTCGAGCCGGGCGATCTGGTCGTGCACAAGGAGCACGGAGTCGGGCGCTACGAAGGGCTTCAGAGGCAGCGGGTGAGAGACACTGAGGTCGATTTCTTGCTGATCGTATACCGGGACGGGGACAAGCTCTTCCTCCCCGTATATCGACTTGACCAGGTTCAGAAGCACAGGGCTGCAGGCGAGGGTTCAGCTCGCCTGGATCGACTCGGGGGTCAGACGTTTTCCAGGGCCAAGACCAGGGTGCGTGAGAAGGCGATGGAGATGGCCGCACGTCTCCTGGATCTGTACGCCCGCAGGGAAGTGGCGGACAGGCCTTCCGTGCCTGCGGTCGATGATCTCTACAGGGAGTTCGAGGCGTCGTTCCCGTTTGAGGAGACGCCGGACCAGGAGCGCGCCATCGACGAGGTGATGAGCGATCTCGGCGGGACCAAACCCATGGATCGGCTCATCTGCGGCGACGTTGGTTTCGGAAAGACGGAGGTGGCCCTGAGGGCTGCGTTCAGGGTGGTGATGTCGGGTCGCCAGGTGGCCGTGCTCGTTCCCACCACCGTGCTGGCCCAGCAACACTATCAGAGCTTTTCCGCGAGGTTCGACCGGTATCCGGTTCGGGTCGAGATGGCCAGCCGTTTTCGCACGGATTCACAGAACGCTGACACCATCCTGGGGTTGAAGGAGGGCGTGGTGGATGTGGTCATCGGCACCCATCGGCTGCTTTCCAGGGACGTGCATTTCAAGCGGCTCGGATTGCTGGTGATAGATGAGGAGCATCGTTTCGGGGTATCCCACAAGGAGAGGATCCGAACCCTGAGGGCATCGGTGGACACCCTGGTCATGACGGCAACGCCGATCCCGCGGACCCTGCACATGGCGCTTTTCGGGATGAGGGATCTCTCGCTTATGGGCACGGCGCCGGTCGATCGAAGGCCGATCAAGACGGTGGTATGTCACGACGATCCGGGGCTGCTCAGGAAGGCCATGGAACGCGAACTGGCGAGGGACGGACAGGTATTCTTCGTACACAATCGGGTCAGGGACATCTTCAAGGTGGCAGACTACGTGCAAAGGCTGATGCCGGATGCTCGTGTCGCGGTGGGCCACGGTCAGATGAAGGAAGAGAGCCTGGAGCGGGTCATGCTCGATTTCGTGGCAGGCAGGTACGACATTCTGGTCTGCACGTCCATCATCGAGTCCGGTCTGGACATCCCGCGGGCCAACACGATCATTATCGACAGGGCCGATACCTTCGGGCTCGCCCAGCTCTACCAGATCAGGGGCCGGGTCGGGCGAAGCCATGTGCAGGCGT
>JAUVAN010000411.1 GCA_030591725.1 Deltaproteobacteria bacterium | reverse complement strand
CCGGCGGCCGCAGCGCACGAGGGATCGAACCGCCACGCCGGGTTGTAACCGGAAAGATCCAGGGTCTGGGAATAGGGAAAAGACACCGCGTGAGCCGTGGTGCACGCGTCCCCCGGTCCGATGGGTTGAGACGAGAAAGAAAGGTCGATGGCACCCGATGGGGCCGGATCCACGGCCTCCAGGGCGATCATGACTGTTGCCGTCGCAGCCGGATCTTCATTGGGAAAAGACAATGTCCCGGCGCCCCAAAAAGGGCAGACCGAGGTATCGGTGCATCCGTCGACCACGTGCAGGACGGTGGGTGGGCCGGTTGCGGCCAGGTTGTCGGTCACGGTAAGGATAGAGTTCGCGAGGACTACCACCTCGAACCAGACGTCGGTGCCGTTCGCCGCAGCGCAACCGCTGGTAGTATCGAGGGTCAGGGTGTCGCCTCGATCCGACCATAGGCCGGACCAGGCGTCGCTTCCCGAGCTGACATCCACCGACGTGATCGGGAAGGTACAGAAATCGCCCGCTGTCGGAGAATGCAGTGAAAACTCGAATTGTGCGTCGGTGAGATCCTCGGTGATGCTCATGGCTCCCGCCGCTACCAGGATCACCTGATCCGAGCCGGTCGAGTTGTGCCATGAAAGGACTTCCGGATCGGGGGCGGCGATGTAACTCCATACGACGGGAGATCCGGTGCAATCGCCCAGGGCGGCGATGAACGCGTTCGCAGTGCCGGCAACCTTGCTCACCGAGAGGACCTGGTTGTCGCCAACCGTTATCTGGTGCCATACATCCGGCCCCGTGGCGCCCGTGCAAACAGGACAGGTGGGGGTGAGCAGCGGGTTCAAGTCGGACCACGTGTACGTGGGCGTCATCATTGTTCCGTCGATGGGGATGGCGTCCGGGCACGCGTCGCCCTCCGGAAGATCCGTCAGGGTCACGGTGACTTCGAACTCGCCGGTGCTCATGTGATCGTAGTTCTGGATGAATGCATACACGGTCGCATCCAGGAGGGTGTCGTTGGTGTGGGTCACGGAGTTCCCGATGTGGTTGTCATTGGACACCGGGCACGAGATGCAGTCGTGCGAGTAACCCAGGTGGAACGAGTAGGCCGGGCTCCCCGCATGGAAGGTCAGAAGGGTCTGCGCGGGCACGGTGATCTCGAACCAGATGTCCTGCCCCAGGGAGTAAACGCTCCCACATCCCGAGGGCATCGGGTTGATCTGAAAATCCGTGACGGCGAAGGTTTCAGTCTGAGGGGTGGCGACGGTCACCAGGTTCAGGATGAACGGATCGATGCAGGTTTCCCCGTGTCGCTCGTAGCGATCGAAGGTCAGCTCGAAGGGCGCGGAGGCGAAGGGGATGTCTGCCTCGACGGCGATCATCAGGTTCTCGTCGGCGAGGTCGGCATTGTAGTACAGAACGCTGCTCGTGTCGGACACAATGCCCGATCCGAGACATTCATCGGCCGAGCAATCACTCAGGAAGTTGACGTAGTGTATCTGATCCGACTCTACCGAAAGATATTCGCCGGCCGGTACGGCAATGTCGAACCAGACCGTGTTGCCCTCATCGTCGTCGCAGTTGGGCATGCCGCCGTCGAAGTTGTCTTCCTGAAAATACATCCAGTCGCTGGAGAAGATGAACCCGGGCGGATCGTCCGGAACAATGATCGGATCGGAGCACTCCCAGCCACCGCCCGGACCTCCATCGTTCGCACCCGCGTCCAGATCGGTGTCGGTATCGGTGTCGGTGTCGATGTCGATGTCGGTGTCCGTATCGGTGTCCGTATCAGTGTCGGTATCGCCGTCCGAGTTCGAGTCGTCGTCCCGATGGTCGCTTTCGATGCAGGAAACCTGTGTGGCCGCAGCCAGGAGGAGTAACAGGATATGAATCCATGTGGATGACCGCATTTGACGTCCTTCACGAATCTTCGAGCGCAATCCCGACATTGGGACATTCTAGTCCCAGTACTTGAAAAAATTGTACCATTGCTCCGGATATCTTCGAACCATCGATTCCAACCGGTCGAAACACTCCTGTGCGGCGGCCTTCATTGTGGCTTCGCGCTCGCTTCGTTTCGAGAGATCCACGTTGATGGGGCTCAGGGCGACGAAGCTATAGGTCAGCTTGCCGACCCTGATTCCGAAGATGGGGATGAGTGGCGCCTTCGAGAGTCCGGCGAGCACGTACGGTCCCTTTGGAACGCGACATTCATGTCCCATAAAGTTCACATTCAGGTGCTGCTGGTCCTCGTCGAAGAGCCGATCCCCGGAGATTGCCACCAGCTCCCCACTCCGCAGGGCCTTCATCACTTCCATGACCCCCATGTCCCGCTCCTTCTGAACGATGACCACCTTCACCTGACCGACTTTGAGCTGCGCACGCTGGAGGGCTTCTACCTGCTCCCCCGCGTACTTCCCGATGATCAGGGTGATGGGCACGTCGAATTTCTTGAGGCAATGGACGGCCACCTCCCAGTTTCCCAGGTGCGCCATCCACAGGATCGCCGGACGCCGTTCCCTCGCCGCGTCGGTCAGGGACTCCAGCCCATCGTGGGTGAGATTGAACCGATCCTGCCGCCCGCTCTCGATGAGAAAACGGTCCAGGAAGACCGTGGTGAAGCTCTTGAACTGGTTCCAGGCCATCTTTTTACAGGTGGCTCGATCCGCCTCCGGGTGCATCGCACGATAGAAATCGATGGAGGACTCCACCTCCCGACGATGAAAAACGAAGTAGTAGAAAACAATAAATCGCGCGAACAGAGACACGAACCAGTATCCGAAGATCCGGTAGAAGATCCCGATGATTCTGTAACCGAACCTGGATCCTCGTTGTATTCCGTCAGCGTTCATGTGGGGGAATATAGTGGCGACCGGTGATCCCCGCAACCATGGGATTGTTCCTCTCCTTTTCCCCGGTGCCTCCCACCGATCAATGATAGGATAATCCCACGTTCAAAACGAAAGGGTTGGGGAATGAAGTACTTGCTGTTGGTGATGCTTGCGACCGTACTGGTTTGCGCCGGTTGCTCGGACGACTCGTCGGGTGGCGGCGACGGCGGGACGACCGATACGGATACCGACACCGATACGGATTCAGATACGGATACCGAGAATTCCGCTCTGGTCTGGCAGAATCCTTCTTCTGAAAATACATATCTATGGGACGGATCCAGTCAGGCCAAGGCCTACTGCGAAAACCTGGACACTGACGGGTCAAGTGACTGGAGGCTACCTACCATTGGTGAACTCCGAACCCTGATAAGCGGGTGCCCCGAGACCGAAGTCGGCGGAATATGTGGCGTCAACGATGAATGCGATCTTTCGGATTGTTGGGATGACAATTGCTCGGGGTGTGAAATCAATGAGGGAGGATGCTATTGGCAAGACGGCCTGAGCGGTCCTTGCGGCTATT
>JAUVAN010000342.1 GCA_030591725.1 Deltaproteobacteria bacterium | reverse complement strand
GAACAATAAAAGCGCTCTGGCTCTCCGGGACCAGGGCAAGATCGCCGAAGCGGAGCGGGTGTTGACGGACAATTACAACTACCTCAACAAAGAGGCCAAAAAATACAAATCCAAGAAACTCAAGAGACGCGCCAGGGACAACTATGACGCCAAGGCCAACCTGGCTCCGAGCAAGTGGAAGAAGCAGCGCAAGGCGATGCGCGATAATCAATTCGAGGCCGACATGCAGCAGGCCTGGTAACATCAGGCAGAGGATCCACCCTTGAAACCCAAACTCGCAATCATCTTCTCCGTGTTGATCCTGGCGCCCCTGGCGGCCATGGCCTGGATGGGAATGAAGATAGCCCGGGACGAGCGGGCGATGGTTTCACACAGATTCGATGAGCTTCTGGCCCAGAGACTGGCGGACGTGAACGCCATCGTGTCCAAGGTCGTGGAATCCCGGGCGCGAAACCTCCAGAAGATTACTGACTTTCAGAAGATCGATCATTCGACGATCAGGGATGTAGTCAGGGCGGAACGCACGGTCCGTCAGATCTTTGTCCTCGATGTCGATGGAAAGATGATCCACCCTCCCCTGAACGAACCACGGAACCAATCGGAGGAGGAGTTCCTCGCGCGCACCAGGCATATCTGGGAATCCGGAGAATCGTTCTTCCGTCCGAGCGATCCGGCCGCGCCCTCCCCGGTGAAAAAGACACGACAGGGCAAGGGAAAAACGGCCACCGAGGTGACCGAAAATGGAGAAGATCGCGGCTGGTACACATGGTACTGGGGCAGCGGCGTCAACTTCATATTCTGGCGACAGGACACGAAAGGCAGGGTGATCGGCGCGGAGCTGGACAGGCTCACACTCATGGCGGACATCGTCGGCGAGCTTCCCGAGACGAGCCCCGGCGTATCGTGTCTGAGAGACGGCCGGATACAGCTCGTGGATTCGGACGGGCAACCGGTGTACGTATGGGGGAGCTACGAGCCGGCAAGGGACGAGAGACCTCGCGTAATCCGAGATCTCGATGCGCCCCTGGGTGCGTGGAGGCTGCGCTATTTCGCCTCTCTGGTAACCGTCGGGGACGAGATCGGCGGCGGTATCGTATTCGGTACTCTCGTCAGCATCGGCGCCCTGGCTCTCATCATGTTCGCCCTCGCCTTCTATTTCGTCAGGGAGAGCGGGCGTGAGGCTCGAACCGCGAGGCAACGGGTGACCTTCGTCAACCAGGTCTCCCACGAGCTGAAGACACCGCTTACCAATATACGAATGTACGCGGAGCTCCTGGAGGATCGAATCGACGAGGACGATGATCAACCGCGAAACTATCTCAACGTCATCGTATCCGAAAGCCAGCGCCTGAGCAGGCTCATCGGAAACGTGCTGACCTTCGCGGCAAAGCACAGGAATAAATTGGTGATCCGACCGGTGACGGGCAAGATCGACGACACAATCAGTGCGGTCATCGACCAGTTCCGCCCGAGCCTGGAGGCTCACGGATTCGAGATAGTCGTCGATCTCACCGGTGAAGGCACCTCGTATTTCGACGCGGACGCCATCGGTCAGATATTGAGCAACCTGATAGGAAACGTGGAAAAGTACGCGCTACAGGCCGGCTGGATCAAGATCTGCGCCCGGCGCGACGGGAACATGCTGGCAATCTCGATTGAAGATCGGGGTCCCGGCATCCCCGCATCCGCGAGAAAACGCATTTTCCAGCCGTTCGTCCGACTCTCGCAACGAGTTGCGGACGGAACGTCAGGCACGGGCATCGGACTCAACATCTCGCGGGATCTCGCGCGCCTCCACGGCGGCGATCTCACACTCGAACCGGCGAAGGACGGCTCGCTTTTCAGGGCCGTTATTCTCGCTCCACTCGATACAGGAGAGCAAACATGATCAAGGTGCTGATAGCCGAAGACGATCAGAACATTCGCAGGGGATTGGCCGACATCCTCGCCTCCGAGGGATACTCCACCGTGGAGGCCGCCGACGGCGACGAGGCGATGACGCTCTTCGAATCCGAAAAACCCGATTTCGTCTGCCTGGACATCATGATGCCCGGAAGGAGCGGTTATGACGTCTGCCGGGATATCCGCGCCTCGGGATCGGACACGCCGATCATCTTCATCAGCGCCAAGTCCGAGGAGATCGACAAGGTCGTGGGGCTGGAGCTCGGCGCCGACGACTTCATCGTCAAGCCGTTCGGCGTGAAGGAGGTCGTGGCCCGAATAAGGGCGGTCACTCGCCGGTGCTTCGCCACAAAAATACCGGACGACCTGCCGAGCGAGTTTTCCATCGGAGGTCTCGACGTATCGCCGTCGGAGCTTCGGGCTCGCAGGGACGGAAAGACGATCGATCTATCCTTGCGGGAGGTGAAGATCCTCGAGTTGTTCTCCAGAAACCCCGGCGCGGTGCTGGACAGATCGATGATCTTCGACCACTGCTGGGGTGACAAGTACTTCCCCTCGAGCAGAACCCTCGACCAGCATATCGCCAAGCTGCGAAAGAAGATCGAATCCGACCCCAAGAACCCGTCGATCATCCAGACTGTCCACGGCGTCGGATACCGCTTCGACGGTTGAGGGGAGAATGCGGCATCAATGCTAAAAACCGAGACAATCGATCGCGCGGTAATGAGTGACGGCACTGAATTCGTACTTGCGCGTCACGACAACGAATGGACGGTCCGCGTTGGTGATCGGCTGCTCATGTCGAGCCGCATGCACGATTCCGAGGAAGCTCTGGCCGATCACGCGATCGAGCGCGCCCAAGATCCGGATGCCGTGCTTGTCGGCGGCCTGGGACTTGGCTTCACACTGCGCGCGGTCCTGGATCTCGTTTCTGAGGACTCGGAGGTCACCGTTGTCGAACTCGTGCCGAGTCTCGTCGACTGGAATCGCGATCATGTCGGCATCCTTACCGATCATCCGCTCGACGACCCGCGTTGCGAGGTCGTGGTTGGAGATGTTTACGACACCATCAAGGGGTCGAAACGTCAGTTCGATGTAATCCTGCTCGATGTGGACAACGGCCCGGAGGCGTTGTCGAGCACAATGAATAGCCGCCTCTATAGCGAGTCCGGCGTGCGCGCGTGCTATTCCGCGTTACGCCCGAACGGTGTTCTGGCCGTCTGGTCGTCCGGGACCGACGCTCGTTTCGAGCGCAGGCTGGCAAATGCGGGCTTTGACGTCGAGGTAGTACGCGTGGCAGCGCACCACGGCTCACGAGCCCGCTACGTCCTGTTTCTCGCGCAACGCCCTGCGCACAAGCGATGACCCTGGAATAGTGTGTCTGGTGGTGCCCGACGGGGGGTGGAATGGCCCCCACCCCAACCCTCCCCCGGTGAACATTGCGACGTTGGGGGAGGGAGAGAGCCCCTCTGAAAAGGAGCAACGCCTTGGCAAGTAACCTCCTATGGACAATTCGCCGGAACCGGCGTGCATGTGTCGTCGAGGTTGTCCCAGACATTTATCGAAGTGGGTCCGCTGGTGAGCTGGTCCAGCAGATCGCACACCTCGCAGTCGGGCAGGACGGCGTTTATGACGACTTGCAAATCCCCGCCCACTGAGGTGATGCCGCTCAGGCCGTCCAGGTTTGTGAGGGCGTCGTTGTTGTTGATGTTCAATTCCCCACCCACCGAGGTCAGGGCGCTCAGTCCGTCCACGTTTGTAAGGGCGGGGTTGAGGTCGATGTACAATATACCTTCCACCGAGGTGAGGGCGCTCAGCCCGTCAATGCTGACAAGGGCGGCGTTATCGGAGATAAACAAGATCCCCCCGCCCACCGAGGTGATGTTGCTCAGCCCGTCCAGGTTGGTGAGGGCGGCGTTGTTGTAGATGAACAAGTCCCCACCCACCGAGGTGAGGCAAATCAACTCGCTCAGGTCCGTGCACGACGGGCAGTGGATACTCAGGCTTCCCGAGATCGAGGTGTATCCCGCGAGGATTGCCACATCCGATTGTGTGCTGATCTCTAAATTGCCGGTGTATTCCCCAAGATCGCACTCGACTGGGCCGGTATCCGAATCGGTTCCGCTGTCCGAGTCGGCGTCCGAGTCGGCGTCCGTATCGGTATCGGTGTCCGTATCCGTATCGGTCGTTCCGCCGTCATCGCCGCCGGATGAACTGTTCGAGCAGCCGACAATGACTGCGGCGGCCAGCACCAAGGTCAGTGAAAGGTATTTGATATCGATCATCTTGGCCCACCTCCATCCATCGGGAAGATAATATCATCTTTTAAGGACGTTTGTCGTTTGACGTTTGTCCTGCTTCGCTCGCCAGCGAGCTTCGCAGGATGATCAATATCCTCTAGTTTTCATCGGCGTTGACACCGAACTTGCCTGTCGGTACGCTCCGGCAACTCGTTGCCTTCGAGGAGTTGCGTCTTACATGAACCACAAGATCCGAGGAGCCCTGATCACCGTTTTGGCCAGCTTTGCGCTGGGATTCCTCATGTTCTACCCG
>JAUVAN010000018.1 GCA_030591725.1 Deltaproteobacteria bacterium | reverse complement strand
GCGGCCCTCAGATTGACCGCCGAGTATGGGCACGATTTTGAGAATATCCACAAGCCCTCCGGGTACTTGCTCCTGTCGACCAGGTGGCGTTTCGGTCTGGAGAGCGGCTGGACCTACTTCCGTGAGCAATCCGAGAACCAGGCGATCGCAGATCAGCTCTACATCGGCGACATCAACGCCATTTACCGTTTCGTCCAGACCGAGAACATCCAGATGCGTTCAGGCATGGGGTTACGACTCATGCCCGGAGATGACCGGGTAGACCTGGGATTCAACTTCACCTACGGCATGGACATATATCCCACTAGCCCGCTGGTCTTCTCCGCCGGTGTGGATATCGGCAACCTCGGAATGGCGTTCCTGCTGCATGGGCGCGCCCATATGGGATTGGTCTTCTGGGGGCTGGAGATCTTCGCTGGATGGGACGGGTGGTTGATCGGAGATGTCGCCATCGGCGGACTTTCCGGGGGGCTCAGGATCTGGCTATAGGCCTATTTCCCAGGGGAAACAGATGCGTCGGGTGCGGTCGTTTCGACGTCGGAGATCTGGGAATTCAGCTCCATTTCGCTGGTGTAAGACTCCACCTTCGCAAGTTTTCCGTTCCTGAACTCGAGAATGTCGGCGCCGTGAATGACAATGGGGACGGTCTTCCCGGCCTCGCCCGATCCCACCACGTGTTTCGCTTTCATTGTGTAGCGGACAAGCACGTATGGTCCCGCAGCGACCACCTGATTCACCTCGTAGGCAAGCTCGGACATCACGCCCTTCTTCTCAACGCGGTCAGCCTTCAGCCGCGCAAAATCCCAACTGGTCCCGTACCTCATGTCCAGGTACCGAAAATCGCTCGTCGTTATTTTCTCGATCTCTGCGTAATCGGATTTCCCCCACAGATCGAATAGCTTTTCTGCGAGATCCTCGATCCCCTCGTCGGCGGGACCTGTCACCTTTTCCGGATCCCCTTTCGGCTTTGCGGGAACGGGCGGGGCCTCGCCGTAGATGATCCCGAGCTGTTTGGGGGTTATGGACTGGTCCACGTACATCAGGGTCGCCTTGACCTTGCCTTCCTTGTCCGCCTGGACGACGTACAGCATCTCACACCCGACTTCGACGGGCTTCTGCTTCTGTATTCCCTGCGCGTCCCAGCGCTGAACACCGTTCATCACCACCTGGGCCACCACCATGTCCCCCTTCCCGAGGATCCTGCGAATTTTGAGGCTCGACTCCGGGAGTTTGATCTTGAACGCCACTATCTGTCTGACGACGACCTTGTGGCCACGAACAGGCGGTCGCGGCGCGCACGGGACTTGCCAGAAGGTGTCTATCGAGTAGGCATCAAGCAGGTCCTCCACGTTACTGTCGTTGTAAGCGCGAATCAGGTTGAGGAAGTTTTTAATGGGATCCGTTTTCAAGCCCTGCCCGCTGGTTCTCGATTGATGTTGCGCTTCCATTTCCGGGTTCGGTTTTCCATCCCCGCACGAGATGCAGAAGAACAGCGCCAGGCAAGGCAGCGTCAGGGCGATCAGCCTATCGATCCTCATGGGTTTTCTCCCTTGTTGTGCTCATCTTTCAAGCACTGATCGTCTATCACTTAATCGGTTGGATTTCCATGTCATACGGGGTTGTCGCTTTACCAGACGCACCGCACCGGGTAGCGAGATATCTGCTCATCCGGAGTTAGAATGACGAGCCCGGCGGCGATCGCCTGGCAGATCAACATGCGGTCGAACGGATCTTTGTGGAGAGCCGGGAGCTTGGGCAACTGGAGAGCGGCG
Source organism: Deltaproteobacteria bacterium (assembly GCA_030591725.1). GTDB lineage: Bacteria > Myxococcota_A > Polyangia > JAAYKL01 > JAAYKL01 > JAUVAN01. The sequence goes on along the minus strand of JAUVAN010000018.1, from coordinate 19,756 downwards.
ATCTCGTCGAGCGGCAAGGCGGCGATACCGTGTCGCTCCCGTTGAAAAGGCACGAACATGTCGGGCGAGGTGGGCAGCGGGAGCTTTCCGATGGCGTTCTTCACCGATATCTCCCAGGCCGAAACAGCGCTCAGGTAAACTTCGTTTTCCGTGTCGAGAAACAGCTCACGCGCGTGCTCGGAGAGATCCTCTGCATCGGCCGCTATCCACAAGAACGTGCATGTATCGAGGAGCAGATTCATTCAACCGCCCTCAAATCCGGCGACGATATCATCAGGAAGCGGTTCGAAAAACTCCCTGGGCACAGTGAACTCTCCCCTGGCGAGCCCGATGGCCCTTTTGTTTTTGGAGGGATTGGCAATGGGCCGGATCTCGGCGATCGGAACATTCCGCCTGCAAATCACGATTGTCTCGCCCTCGTCCAGGAGACGGAGGTATTTGGAAAGGTGGGTTTTGGCTTCATGTATATTGATTCGGTTCATGACTACATACTAAGTCATGTAGTGTACCATGTCAATGGTAAAACACTGATATCTATTCACTTAAAGCGGGGTCAGGCGCTTTTGACTTCACAAGTGTGCCAGACACATTTGACAACATTTGACGGCTATCCCTGCCCGATAAGCCTCACCATGAGTTCGCTTATCTCGGCGGGAGTAACAGCGTCGGGGACCCAGCGGAGGGCCGGGTGGATTTTGGACAGGTGCTCGAATCTCTTGGCTTGTCTGGAGAAATCGTAGGCTAGAATCACCGGTATATTCTGGAGTCCAACGGAACGTAATGCTTGAAGAATGTACAAACCCTGGTTGATTTGCAGATGACGCCATGCGCGCTCCGGATCTCCGTTGTTCTCCCGGGTGACCTGTACGTGGTCACCCATGAGATCCCCGTTGGGAATCCGATCGAAACGCATGTCGAGATAGATCAGATCTACCTTTCGAGCGTTCAGGATCTCCAGCGCCTTCTCACCACTGTGAGCCTGAATGTACTTCGGACCGGGCACGAATCGGCTCAGGCTGTCCAGGTATTCGTCGCCGTCCTCGATTATCAGGACGATAGGTTCAGTCATTTTTTTGTTCTCCTCGTTTCCTCCCTACCTGACACGGACACTTCGTTGAGGGGAAGCTTGACCACCACGGATTTGGACCATCCGCCCTCGCCTGCGGCCACATCGAGGGTGCCGTCGTAGCGGGAGACCAGATCCGCAGTGAGCCCCAGTCCTTCTTCGATATAGCGCCCCCTCAACATCTCGGCGGTCAGGCCCTCCCCTGACCGATCCCGCACAAGGAAGACCACCCTCTCCAGGCCGGTGATCGTATCGACCTCCGATCTCACGCCGAGTCCTATGAGAATCTCTCGGTCCTCTCCCCCGTGCTGAATCGACGACTGGATAGCGTTTCGCATCAGGTTGGCCAGGATGTCCTCAAGCGCGGTCCTGGGAACCGGCGTCCCGAACGGAAAGTCCACGTCCATTTCCAGATCGAGCGGCGCGAACGCGACACCCGAAAAGGAGGGCTCTCCCACGCACCTGTCGAACACCGCGCGTAGAAGATCCTCGTTGACCACCAGAATACGCAACCTGTCCAGCAACTCCCGCACGGCCTCGTATCCCTCCGTATTGAGCAGTCGGGACGCGGTCTGGAGAGTACGTAGCACCCAGATCCTCCTTCTCTCGCTGATCGAATCGAAGCTCGAAAGATCCGCAGCGACTTTCTCGAGCAGCTTTGTTCCCCGAAGGAGCGGCGCTATAGCTGCGTCCTTGCGCAGGAGGTTCAATCGACGGCGATTCGCATCGCCGATCTTCTTGAGGTCATCCACGTACCCTTGCAAGCGCACGGCCACTCCGTCCCCCTCTTCCCTGCCCACGATGCTCGTCGCAAAGTGTCTCGCCTTATTCGTCGCCTCCTGGCCGCGCTCCATCGCGTCGACGAGCCCACCTAGCATCATGGCGTTGTGTTTGAGCACCTCGTGCCTTACCGCAGACAGGATGCGCTGAACCTCCGGGCCCGTCTCCGGGTGCTCCTCTATCAGGGTTCGAAGATCCACTCCTCCCCACAATCGAATCGCGGCCAGCGTCACACCGAGCACGACCAGGAACAGGAGGCTCCCTGCCGCAACGATGAGCGCGGTCAGGCGATCGTCTATGTTTTTGCGAAGAACACCGGCGTCCTTCCGATATATGGACACGGCGCCCTTTTTGAGGAATCGGTCCAGCCGGTCCCTGGACTCCAGCAACCGGGGAATCCTGGCGAGGTCGCGGGTCCACGAGGTGATTCCCGCCTCCTCTTCTCCCACGTCGAGCCTGGCAATGTGGTAGGTCGCCTCCAGCTCCTTGAGTTCTTCCGCTCGCAAAAGATGTATTCGCCCCAGGGCCTCGTCCCCGAGCCCGATGAGTATTGTCCCGAGTTGCGAGTGAATAAACCCCTGGGATTCGTCGATCTCCAGCGAGCGCTCGAGGGTTCCGACCGACTCGTCCATCTTTCCCGCCCCGATGAGGATCCGCGCCTCCAGGCTCAGGATATCCAGGCCTCTATCCTCGTCGCCAAGACTCCGGAGCACGGCCATTGCGGAGTCGGTTTCGCCCCGCGCCAGATGCGCCCGTGCAGTTCCCATTGCCAGAATCAGTTCCTCGCTCATATCGTCCCGCAATGCCAGCGCTTCGTTCAAGACCCCCGCCTCGGCCATCGCCTCCGGCGGTACGAGCGCCTCCATTGAGCGTTTGAGAGAAAGAGCCGTCTGTCGATTTTCGATATCTTGCCCACTGTTCAGATAGCGCGTCACGTGTCGAAGAGCGCCCACCAGATCGCCGGCCCCCCGCAGGGCCATTGCCAGGCGAAAGTGTAGCTCGGTCCAGTCCGGCCTCAGATCGAGCGCCCTCGCCAGGAACATGGCGGCCTGAGCGGATCTCGGTTCTTCAACCGTCGCGGAGAGATACAGGTCTCCAAGGCGTGCGTATATCTCGGCGTTTCGCTGATCCACCGCCAGGGCACGCAAGTAAGCCAGCTCCGCCTCCTGGTACCGTCCCTCCCGGTAATACAGATCTCCCATATCGGCACGAGCCATCGAAAACCCCGGAGCGATCTCGAGAGCCTCCCCCAGAAGTCGTTCGGCCTCAGCGTGCAAACCTTTCTGGAGAAACATCCTGCCCCGGGACGCGAGCGCCCGCGCACCGGCGGGTATCACCCCGGTGGGGTTTGTCCATCCGAACTCACGGGTCTGTTTTTCGACCTCGATCTCCCACATTCTACCGGCTGCTTTTTTGCCGAGTTCCTCGTCATCTATCTCCCTGTACCAGCGCAGGGACTCCTCGGTTCTCCCCAGATCCCGGTAGAAATCTCCCAACTCCAGACGCAGCTTGTCGGTCGGTTTGCGCTGATGAAGATACTCCTGGTAGAAACGCTCGGCCTCGGGAAAATTACCGACCATGGCCGCTATCCGGGCCTGCCTGATGATCACCTTGGGCTTGTTTCCCTTCAACTCCCGCGCACTCACCAGGAGACCCTCCGCCTCCTTCAGGCGCTCGGGCTCCGGATAGTACTCCGACAGCAGATCGGCCAGATTGAGGTATGCGATAAACCTTTCCGGATCGAGGGCCATCGCCCATCTGTACAATCGCTCGGCCTCCTCCGGGTTTCCCAGCAGGTAGTAGATGTACCCGAGGCTGTTGGCGATCTCGGGGCTCTGCGGATCGAGTTCGTGGGCCTCGCGATACCTGGAGAGCGCTCCCGGGTAGTCCCTTTTCTTGAACATCCGGTGTGCTTCCTTGCTGCGGGCCACAGCGATCTTCTTCATTGCCTCGTCGAGGATGGCCTCGATCCCGGCCCCTCCATCCGTCCCGGCGTCCTGCCCCGCCGAATCCACGGCGTGCATCAACAGCGCCGCGACGATCGCCATGCCGATGATCGCTCTCATCTCCGGCCGATCTCCCTCACCTTGAGGCCCAGCTGATTGAACCTGAGCCTGACGGCCCGCCCCTTCCCCTTATCCCCGAGCAACACCTTCGACATTCTGTTGAAATCACCCCCGTTCCTGGAGAACAACTCCAGAAAATACTGCCGCTCCACCGAATTTGCCACGGCGTTGAGCGAATTTCCCGACTCGATTTTCACCGTGACCTCGTCCGGGTCCAGTTCAAGAGCGGTGATTGGCTTTTCGTCGCCCGTCGGCAGCGCCGCCGAGCCCGAAAGAAGCAACCCCACGAGGCCGGGATCCACCTGCATTCGCGGCGAGGAGATTGAGAGCCCGGCCTGTATGGCATCCACGGTCTCCACGAGCGTGAACGTGACTATGTTGTGCATGAGCATCTCGAGTTCCCGTATGTTCCCGGGCCAGCTATGGGATTTCAGCATCTCCCATGCGGGCCCCGGGACCACCAACTCCATCCTGGGTTGCCCGGAGGGTTTCTTGCCACCGCGACCCATGACCACCTCAAGTGGGGCTCCTACAGGCAACCCGACCGCTTCGGCTACTCGATCTCTCAACTCTCCGACATCCGGATCCGTGACCGACATGGCGGCGAACTTCCGGGCCAGGAACATCAGATCTCCGGGACGTTCACTCAGCGAAGGAATCCGGACACGGGTGGCCGGAGATAATCTCATGTAAAGGTCGGATCTGAATCGGCCCTCGAAGACCGCTTCGTCCAGCGGGCGATTGCTCGCCACCACTACCTTGACGTCCACCGCTAACTCCCGCGAGGATCCCAGGGGTCTCACCCTGCCGTCCTGAAGCACCATCAACAGCTGCTTCTGTACTTCCAGCGGAGTGTTCTGAATCTCGTCGATGAACAGGGTTCCCTCGTGCGCGATCTCGAAGACGCCCTTCCTGTCGGCCACCGCGCCCGTGTACGACCCTCGCAGAGCGCCGAAGAGATGAGCGGGGATCAGGTCAGACGGCAGCGCGGAGAGATCGAGCACCACGAAGGGACCTGTCCGACCGCTGTTCACGTGAACGAAACGCTCCGCCAGAAAGGACTTGCCCGTTCCAGTGGCGCCCTCGAGTATCACCGGCATCCTTCCTCTTGAAAGCACGGCGAGACGGCGGCGAAGGGCTTTCATTACGGGATCGGCGCCCCATAGAATTCTCGATTCCTCCATCTCCTGGACCGATTCCACAAGTGCCGCGTTGATCCTCACGCGAAGGGCGTCAAGATCCTCCCCATCGAGGATGTAGGTCATCGACTGCGACATGAGCTCTTCCGCCGCATCCACCAGGGACAGATCTTCTAGCGCCGTGAGGAGCACTACGGGCAGCTCCGGAAGCTCGGAACGGATTTCCCTCAAAATAGCCACACCCTGAAAACGCTTTTTTCTTCGCAGGCTCGCTCCCTCGATATCAAAGAGGCGATCTTCGGGAATGTCGAAGTGCATATCCAGCAGGACCACGTCTACCCTGTCGTGATGCTTCGAAAGAAATTCTATCGCTCTCGGGCCATCTTCCAGGCACAACGGCCCCGAAATACCGTCCGGACGCACAAGCTCGAACTCCTTCATGTGATCCGACACTGCTTTCGCGTATGTAGTCCCGTCGTCGATGACCAGGATCCTCGGCTTGTCACTCATCACGAGCCACCTCCTCTACCAGTTCCTGTATACATTTTCCCACGTCGATCATATCCGCCTCCAGGGTTTCCCGATCGGGCATCGGCGCGCTTCCGCAAAGAGCCGCCTCATGACTCAGCGCCCTGGCGACCGCAAGCTCGAGCGCCCCGTATTCCTTCTTGCCCTCCAGGGCGTCGCCGACTTCCCCTGCGAAGGCATCCCAGATTTCTTTCGCAGAACGGACCCCCGAAGGCCCCGATCGTGTCCTGCGAAGAGCCGTCTCGAGCGCCGCCTCCACTTCCCCTGCGGATGCGGTCGCGGGAATCATGGAAAAGGGAATGCGAATATACTTGCCCAGATCGTGCTTCAAATCCATCAAAGCATCGATCAGATCATCAAAGGCGAAGTTCGTCGTATCTATCATTTGCATCATCGTATCTCACTTTTAAAAAAATCTTTAGTCCAATCTTCCCAACGACCCGCCCCGTGCTATGATTCTAACAAATGTGTCTGGCACCCTTGGAGATATTCGCCTGAGCATCAACATGAGCAATTACGATGTTAAGATCAGAAACCATTGGATAAATCGTGACAATTGCAAGGATCTAATTGCAACGCTGGAGCGCGGGGGCTCCCACGTGGCCGATCTGGATATAGATAACCTTTCCTCCAGGGATCAGATGCACGCCGGACTCCTGAATGCTACAAAAACGTTCGTTGAGTGGATTGACCTGAAACCCGGATCTTCAGTTCTGGATCTGGGGTCCGGGCTCGGGGGCTCGGCCCGTTACCTGGCATCCGCCTGCAGTGCTGCCGTGACCGCAGTCGAGCTGTGTCCAGAGTTGAACGAAGCCGCAAACAGCCTGACTCGGCACCTGGGTCTGGAAGACAGTATCGACCATCTTTGCATGGATATCACGGCACCTGGCGGCCTAAAAATCGGCAAGTTCGATCTGGTCTGGATACAGCACGTGGACATGCAGGTTGCAAAGAAATCGGAGCTGTATACCTGTGCCGCCGAGCACCTTGCAAAAGGGGGAAGAATTGTCTGGCACGATTGGCTCGCGGGACCCGGAGGTCCCGTGATCTGGCCCCTGTTCTGGAGCGCTGACGGGGAGATCTCGTTCCTTGCCGACAGGGAGGAGTTCACGAACCTGCTGAAAACGGCCGGGCTCGAGATCTCTCGCCTGGAACCCATTCCCGACCTGACCACCTCCTGGTTTGAAAAATCACGCCTTGGGCTTTCGAGGGTAATCTCAAAAATGAAATCTTCAGGATCCAAGTCTTCCAAACTCGATGCTTTCGAGTCCCTCGCCACCGAAGTGGACAACGCCCTGATCAACATCAGGGAAAAAAGACTGATCCCGTTTTTCGGAGAGGCCGTGTCGCGTTAATCCCAAATATCTCCGCAAGAAGTACAGTTGCATAGCAGCCGGCCGGGAGGGTGAAGGCCATTTCGATGTACCCTCCGTGCTCGTCTTCACCGGCCTGCGCGTGAGGATCTGTGAAGACAAAACGAAGCGGACGCCTGCCCCCCGTGCATTTGAGCGGACCGGATCCGGGGAAATCCTCCACCGTGAGACCTTCCTCAACCAGCAGGGCCTTCTCGCGAGCACCCGGCTCCCCCGACGGCCAGGACATCTTCTTGCCGTACATCGGACCGGAAGGAGAGATCTCGAGTCTGGAGGCTCGCAGATTCTCGGCGTTCAAGTCATCGACCGTGAAGACTACTCCCTTGTCGTGTTTCCACGCGAGATCGCCAACCTCCATCACGTTCAGGCGTTCTATCCGTTCCGCCACAATACGATTGAACAGATAGGACTGGTAGGCTGAAGCGTACAGACGCAGCATTCGCTTGTCCGATGCCATGATCGCGCGCCTGGGATCATCGGGCCGCCGCGACAGGGTCATACACAATCGAGCATTGTCATAGAGTCCCCGGGGCCAGGCCGCCGCCGATTCCTCCAGCTTTCCCTCTTCGAAAAGCTTCCTGGCGTTCAATTCTTCGCCTTCGTCCGAACTGCGGGGCGACCCGCACACAATCTTCACGGCTTTCTCGAAATCTCCCAGCATCAACGCGCGACCCACTTCCCACGTATCTCCCCTCAACCCGAATCTCTGTGGCCCGAAGTAGTTGGGAACACCGCGTTCGTGAAGATCCCGCAGCATGTCCCTCACCTCATCGATCCGCTCCGGTTCGGTGTTGCGCACCCTTATTATGAAACGGTTCCCCCTGAGGTGGCCGACCTTGAGCTTGTTTCGATGGCGTTTGACCCACATGACCCGAATTCCGGGGATATCGAGGGCGAGCACCATGTCAGGGTCAACATGCTCCAGACTCATCATCTGTCGAGTGACCCCCCTGGCGTCCTTCATCCCCGCGATGCCGATACCTGACGACTTGACACCGAGGGCCCTGGCGATCTTCCCGACTGCGCGCATGGTGGAAATACCGCGTTTCTCGACACCGAAGTAGACGTGGTCCCCCTCCCCCCCCGGCTCGTACGCCGGTATCTCTTCCACCATGAAATCCTCGTGCCGTTCCTTTATCACACCGGGGATCAGCGAGGACCCATTCAAAAGGCCGGATCGTTTGCGAACATCCATTCTCGAAGAACCTCCCTTTCACTTTTCGATCTTATCAAATAAGTAGTACCATTCGCCTGGCCGTTTTCGACCTGGATTTTGCATGAAGAATATCAGTAAACCGACAGTGATAGTTAGTTGGTGGCTCTCGATAACCGAGGCTGTCCTCGTTCGCTACGTCAAGATCAACGATGAGTGGATCCGGCGGGTGCGGGAGGCGGCATCTGGAGGCCCCGTGGTCTTCGTCATGCGCAACAGGAGCATGATAGATCTCCTCTGCCTGCGAGGCCTTTGCAAACGGCACGACCTTCCCATCCTGGGGTTCGTCTCCGGGATATCCCCTTTTCTTTACCTCCCCTGGTGGAGATGGCTCATCGCCCTGTTCAGGCGAAGGTTGCCCGATCGACACCGCCGACGCCTTGTCGACACCTTCAGGACCGGCAGGAGCGCCCTCGTGTTTCTCAGAAGACCCGCCATTCGGGGCGCTCTCGGCAGCCGCCCGGTGGAGATCGACGGTATCAGACTGGCCGTGGAGGCACAGGATGAAGTGGGCGGACCCGTGCTGGCCCTGCCGACGGTCTTTCTCTGGGGCGAGGGAGCCATGCATCGACTCCCCCGAACCTTCGACTTCATGCTCGGCACCAATGAATACCCGCGCCTTCTCCGATCTCTCTGGCTCCTCTTTCGCCGCCGTTCGGTTCACGGCGCATGGGTGGAGGACCCGCTCGATCTCGCCGCCATTCGCAAGGAGCGAAAAGTAGACAACGAAGCCCTGCCCGCCGTGATCAGAGCCGGGGTCGGGCGCGGAGTGGAGAAGATACGCCGACTTCGCCTGGGGGGTCTGACCAAACCGTCGGCCCGGGTGAAGGATGAGGTTGTGAGGAGCGGGCGGCTCATGAAGGAGCTCACGGCGATCGCACAGGACGAGGGGATCCCCGAGCAGGAGATCGTTCCCCGAGCAAGGGATATCATTAACAAGCTGGCAACGGACTTCAAACCCAGGGTCATTACATTCTTCGCGACGCTCATGGCGTTTGTCTGGCGCAAGATATTCAACGGCCTCGACGTACGCACGGAGGACTTCGAAAACCTGCGCGCGGCGGTCGCAAAGGGGCCCCTGCTCATCCTGCCTGATCACAGGAGCCATGTGGACTACCTGGCCATCTCCCAGGTCATGCAGGACGCCAATATAATGCTCCCGCACATCGCCGCCGGGGACAATCTGTCCTTCTGGCCCCTCGGACCCCTCTTCCGTTCGACCGGAGCGTTCTTCATCCGTCGCAAGTTCATCAACAACCGCTTCTACACGGCGGTGGTCAACGCCTATATCCGGCGGCTGATCCACGAAGGCTACGCCATCGAGTTATTCATCGAGGGTGGAAGGTCCAGGACCGGCAAACTCCTGAGACCCAAGCTCGGCATACTAGAGATGGCCCTGCGCGCAATGGCCTCCACATCGAGGCGAGACCCCGGCATCATGCCTACTTTCATCGGATACGACCGCGTCATTGAGGAACGATCGTACGTGAGGGAATCCGAGGGAAAAAAGAAAAAGAGCGAAAACGTCGGCGGGCTCATGACGACGCCGCGAGTTCTGCTCAATCGCTACGGTCGCCTGTACGTCAGAACCGGAGAGTTCTTTACCATCCAGCAGGTCATCGACGAGATGGGCCTCTCCCGCGATGATCTTCACCAGGGCCAGGCGAGGCGCGCCGTCGCCCTGAAGGTGGCCATGCGCACTCTCATGGAAATCAACCGTATTGCGGTGGTCACTCCCGGCTCCATTCTCGCCACGGCCGTTCTGACCCAGCCGGATGCGACCATCACCCACTCCAGATTGCGCTTGCTCTCGGTGCAACTCGTCGGGTTCCTCCGCGATCAAGTGGTCGGACTGAGTGACAAGGTCAAGGAATGGACTGTAGACACCAGGGGACACCGCGACTCCCTGAACATGGCCATCAACGTTTTCGTGAAGGACGGTCGTCTCAAGATCATCGACAAGGGAAACGACCCGATCTACGAGATCAAGCAGGATCAGCGCCTGCCTCTCGATTATTACAAAAACAACATCATCCACTTCTTCGTGCCGTCGGCGCTCGTGGCGGCAAGCTGCCTCGGGGCCGGCGACAAGGGTATTTCCATCGACGAAGCACGCGACAACCTGGCCCTCGCCTGCCGGATCTACCGATGGGAGTTTTTCATGCCCGAGTACAGCGCAAGCCGTGAGGATGCCTTCAACGTCGAGGTCAACGAACTCGTCGATAGCGGGATCCGTGCCCTGAAAACAAGCGAGTTAATCTCGCGCACGGGAGACCGGCTGCATGTACGAAACAGGGACGGAGCACGACTGATAGCGGACATCCTGCTCAACTATCACGAGCTCTACCTGGCTTCCCTGCGAACACTGCGGTCGAGAGTTATCGGGGACCTGACCGGCGACCTGTCGCGCATGGCGCGAACCGACTTCGACAGGTCCGTGAACGACGGCGAGTTCACCAAGCCCGAGGGGAAGACGCGAATAAACCTCCAGAACGCCTTCCAGTCATTCAGGGACCTCAAGATCAACCGACCCACATCCGACCAGCACCCCTTCGACGACGGAGAACTCGGAGATCGCCTGATCAAACTTCTCGAAGGCGCTATTGGGGGAAAACGGGGGTAGGGATCACCTGCGGCGCTTCTCCCGCGGCGTAAACACCGCGGCAACGATGCCTACTGCTCATCCGTTCCAAAATCGTCTACCGGCATGCCCTCCGGGCCGTTTTCCGGCGTTTCCCAGCGAATAATCAAATTATTGAACTCGTGATGATCCCACTGACCGCGAATGTAGGCGCGAAGATCTTCGCAGTTGTCGGGATCTACAGTAATGGAGAAGACTCCGTCCTGCCAGCCGAACGGAAGCTCCGGATGCCTTTGGTTCCAGGCGTGCGTGGCGAAACCCTTCATCTGGCCGTAGAGCCTGGCAAGCGCCAACTTCGGCGGGATGCGCACGAGCAGATGAACGTGATCCTTCCAGCACCCGAATTCCTCGATATACGCGTCGAGTTCATGGGCCTTTGCCTTGAAAAATCCCGCCAGAACATGCCCGTCTTCTGGAGAACGGATCATATGCTCCCTATTCTTTGTGGAGAACACCAGGTGGAAGAAGAGGCGGTGAAACGAATGTTGCTGTTTCATATTACTTTGATGCATGCCGCTCGTTCGGCGGTCAAGAAGATCTCCTGAAGCCCAAAGGGCTTGCCGATAGTTGTGTCGGATCAGTTCTGGTCGGCAGGCATCGTTGCCGCAGTGTTTACGCTGCGGCCGTGCTATCCGCCGCCCATGAGCTTTATCAGCTCGAAGCGATCGCCTTCCGTGATGGTTTCATTCGCAAATCGATCACGCGCGAGGATCGTTCCGTTCTTCTCAACGATGATGATCGACGCGACCACCCCCAGTTCGGACAGGAGACTCGACACGGTAGAGGCTTCGGTGAGCCGGTTTTCTCCGTTGACCTTGATTTGCGTCATCCGGTACCTCCGTGGCCGAAGCCCATATCCCAGTCTTTCCAGACCGGGTCGTACCCACGATCTTGCAGGGCCCTCGCCACCTGCGCAGGGGATCGCTGATCGACCACCTCGAACTGGTCGCCAAGGGAATCATCGCCGGAATAGCCTCCCGGACGCGTGCTCGATCCCGCCGACATCTGGGTAACTCCCAGCGGGATCAAGGCATCACGCAATTCCGGAGACTCCCGGGTGGACAACGCGAGACCCATTTCCTCGATGAACAGCCGCATGGCCACGATGATGTGCGTCAGTGTCCTGTCATCGACGGGGTTGGTAATTACAAAATCGTCCGGAACGTGCTTCAGCCGTGGCATTCCCAGTTGAATCCGACTTCGCCACCATCTCTTCTGGAGATCGAATGCGTGGAGGCCGAGCATGAGAGCCTCCTGCCTCCAGGGAGCCAGCCCCCAGAGGGCTCCCAGCGTGAGCGTATGGATCCCGGCGGCGCCGGCTCGATCAAGGGTGTGCAGCCGGTGTTCGAAATCCTTCTTGGGTCCGCCGTCGTGCAGCTGAGTGTATATCCCGCGGTCGTAGGTCTCCTGGTACAGGGTCACACCGTCCAGACCTGCTAAAGCGAGCTTGAGGTAGTCATTCTCGTGAAGCGCCGCGACTTCGATGGAGACGTGGGACATGAATGTCTTGAGGCGGGTTATGGCCTGCGCGAGGTAGTCCACGTCCACGTCCCTTTTGACATCGCCGGAGACCAGAAGAACATGCCGCATCCCCCTCGACGCTATCACCCGACATTCCTCGACGATCTCTTCCAGTGACAGGGAGGCCCTGCGGATCTTCGCATCTGCCCTGAAACCGCAATACGGGCAACTTCCCGAGCAGTGGTTCGAAAGATAGAGCGGCATGTAGAGCCCGATGGTCTTGCCGAAGTTCCGCAGGGACGCCGCGCGCGCGGCGACAGCCATCTCCTCCAGACAGGAATCGGCTCCGGGAGACAGGAGTAGCGCCAGATCCGCGCTGCTCTTTCGCCCCCTGGCTATCGCGCCCCTGACAGGCCCGGGGGCCTCGTTCGCGAGCAGCTCTTCCAGCTTGTCCGAAATGACCGGCATTTACTCCAGAAATCCTGTCAGCGGCGACGATGCCCGCGCTTGTGTGCTTGTGGCTCCGGGACCCGCCAATCTCGCAACCCTGCCCGCCTCCGTGCCCAGCCGAAACGCCCGCGCCATGGCTACCGGATCGTCGGCTATGGCCAGAGCGGTGTTCACCAGAACTGCATCGGCGCCTATCTCCATTGCCTCCGAGGCATGACTGGGCAGACCCAGCCCGGCGTCCACGACCACGGGAACCGAGGCCTGGTCCACGATTATCTCCACGGCATCCCGGGTTCGCACCCCGAGCCCGGTGCCTATGAGGCTCCCGAGGGGCATCAACGCGGCGGTGCCCACATCCTCGAGCCTCCTTGCCAGGATGGGATCGGCCGGCATGTACGGGAGAACCGTGAAGCCTTCTTTTACCAGGATCTCCGCCGCCTTCAGCGTCTCCACCGGATCCGGCAGAAGGGTTCGATGATCCGGAGTAACTTCGAGCTTGATCCATGGCTCCAGCCCCCCCGCCACCGCGATGCGGGCAAGCCTTATTGCCTCCGTCGCGTCCCGGGCGCCCGAGGTATTCGGCAGCAGCAGGTATTTCTCGGGATCGATCACCGTGAGCATGTCATCGTCGGGTTTTGAGAGGTCCACTCTGCGCAGGGCGACCGTCACTATCTCCGCCCCGGATTCCTCGATGGCATCTCGCATCACACCGGGGCTCGCGAACTTGCCCGTGCCGACCATCAGGCGTGACCGAAAACTCCGCCCCCCTATTACCAATTGATCATTCATGTTGATCCTCCACGGGCGTGATCGGTCCATCCTCGAACATCCTCATTACCGACACGGCCGCTCTTTTCGCAGTGGATTCCTCGACCACGATCCTTGGCGAGAGTCGATCGATCGCGTCGCGTATCTTCTCGAGTGTACAGAGTTTCATGTCGGGGCACACCGCCTCATCGAACACCGGGATGAAGCTCCTGGACGGGTTCTCCTTGCGAAGCCTGTGCAACAGTCCCGGCTCCGTGCCAACGATGAACTCTGTAGCGTCGCTAGCGGCCGCGAAAGAACACATTCCCCCGGTGCTCAGCACCTGATCGGCGGCATCGCACACCGCCTCGACACACTCGGGATGAACCATGACAACTGCCCCCGGGTGAAGCTCTTTCTCCCGAGAGATCATGTCCACCGACAACTTGTTGTGGACCGGGCAGTACCCTGGCCACAGGTGCATCTCACGCCCCGTAATCTTCATCACCTGCGCGCCGAGAAAACGATCCGGCACAAAGATTATCTCGCGGTCACCCGGAACCCTGGCGACGATCTTCGCGGCGTTGGAAGATGTGCAGCAGGCGTCGCTGACCGCCTTGACTGCGGCCGTGCTGTTCACGTAGCAAATCACCACAGCCCCCGGGGGTTCCTTCTTCATCGCGAGCACTGCGGGCGCATCGGCCATATCCGCCATGGGACATCCGGCGTTCTCGTCCGGGATAAGAACGATCTTCTCGGGCGAGAGCAACGCCGCGGTCTCCGCCATGAAATGCACTCCGCAGAACACCACAACCCGGGCATCGTTCTCGCGTGCCTTGCGGGCCAGCTCCAGGGAATCCCCGGCGAAGTCCGCTATATCCTGCACCTCCGAACGCTGGTAGTTGTGAGCCAGGATGACGGCATCTCGCTCCCTCTTCAACGAGGCGATGGCTTCCGTTACGGTTTTTTCGCTCATTCTTCGCTCCGGATTCAAGCCCTACCCGGGCCATCATTGAGCGATAGGCATACTCCCAAGAATGAAGCAGATCAAGCGCCGCCGTCCACGACGCTCAGACGCCGCGCGAGTTCGTACATGGCAATGTGGCCGCTCTCCTCGGCTATGAAGACCGCGCAACTGTGATCGACCTGGAGCAAATCGGGCACGGGCGGATCCCCGCCCAGGGAATGAATCACATGTCCGTTGTCGGGCCTCACCACGTACACTGTGTCCGAGGGAACGAAGAGCACGCCGCTCCTCAGGGTGATCCGCAGGTTGATGGGAACATCGTCGGAGCAGGCCGGGCCGAGCACCGTGTGCCAGATCTCCTCACCTGTACGAGCGTGGAACGAACGCATGACCCCGCCTGCCGCGTTGACAATGAAACGATCGTCGAGGGCCATGAGCGCACATGACTCCGCCCATCCATCGCAGGATATCCGCCAGAGGCTCTCGCCTGTGTTGATATCTACCGCCGCAAGATCGTTCTTCCCGCCGGACCGAACGGGTACCAGCGCGGCCGAATCGGCGATGATCGGGGAAGTGAGGGCTCCGCCGTTCAGAGAGTGTTCCCACCTGACCTCTCCGCTGTACGCGTTGAGACCGAAGAGCTTGCCCTCCTGCTTGCCGTACCGGCCACCGGGCACAATGATGATATCGCCCTCCGCTGCGGGGGGCAGGTTGAACTTGGTTCTCTCGGGGAACCGCCAGACGAGGGATCCGTCCTCCAGATCCACCGCGCTGAGATGCGAGTCGTTGCTGGCGACATAGAGGAGGCGCCCGTATCGCCGGAACGCAAACCTGCCTCCCCTCGGAGATATGAACTTCCAGCGGGGTTCCCCAGTTCTGAGGTCCAGGGCAACCAGTTTATTCTCTTCCTCGGCAACGATTACGATACCCGGCACCGGGCCGTGGTCCACGACGAGGATGACCGGAGAGCCGCCGGACCTGGCCGCGAGGTGGGTTGTCCACCGGACCGTTCCGGTTGCCAGATCCAGCATCTCCACCTGCCCGGAAGGGAAGACTCTGACCAGACCGTCGCGACCGGCCACCCGCATTACCGATTCGCTCCGTTCGATTTCCCTCCGCCAGACAACGGCGCCGTTCTCTACCTCCACACCCAGCATGAAGCGACGCGCCGAGATCAAACCCATTGTCCCGCAGAGCATCGTGCCGCCCAGGTCCAGCCCTTCGGCCTCTATCCGCCAGCGCTCTGTGAACGCCAGGCGACTGGCTTCGCCGATCTTGTCCGCATCCAGGTCCCTTGTGCGATGGTTCGTCTCTACCGTTCTATACTGATCCACATCTCGATTGATGACGGCCCCCCGTCGTTGTTCCTTCGCCCATCCGGCCAGGCTACGGATCTCCCGGGAAAACGACTCCAGCCTGATGTTCCTGCGCTGCTTTGGGGATTGGTCGACGATGAGTCGCCTCACCTCCCGCGCCGCCCCGAGCACCGCATCCGCATACTCCCAGGGCGTCAGATCGTTGATGACCAGAATGGAATCATCGTCGTCAGGATTCAGCAGAGTGATCGCCAGGGAATCGTCCACGCCGAGGCGAACGCCAACCACGAGGCCCTCCGAGATCAGGCGCACCGTCGTCGGACGCCCTTCCTCCCATGCAGCCAGGAGCTTTCGAACAGAGGCGAGGAGCTTCTCGGTCTGCAGGAACAGGAAACCCTTTCCGAGGATCCTTCGTCGCCCCCGCCCATGAACCGCGTATTGCCCGGTGAACAGAAGCGCGTTGAGATCGTTCCCGATGGGGCGACCCGGCGCCAGCAAATCCGTGGAGGTGGAGAGAAACCTGAAGCCGAAAGAGAAACCTCTTTCGTTGCGAGCTTGTTTCCATCGGGTGCTCTCCATGCCGACGCGGATCATCTCCGCCGCGTCCCCCTTCCCTATTCCACCGTCAGTCATTTTGTGTTGCGCCTCAAGCCTTTGCGCAGTTTCTTTAATCCATGACACGAGCGGATCGTCGCCGGCGGAGGGATCCGAATCCATCGCCTGGGCCGTGAGATCCGAGGCCGAAGCGAGCACACCTTCCATGAACTGGCGAAAAGGAATCACCTGATCTTTGACAAAGACCTCCGGCTGGCCCCCACCCCTATAAAAGGTAATGTAGACATGATCGGAGATCCGCTGGAGAACCAGTTCATGCGGGCTCTCGTAGAAGCTGACACGCGCGGTCCCGTCGCCGGTGGAGAGCCTCTCCACGGCCGTGAGGAAGTCCCTCATGAGGAAGAACACCGAATCCTCGTCCTGACGGCTCACCAGGCTCGTTCCGTCAACCACCATGTCCAGCACGCCGCGAGCCTGGGCGGCGTCGAATTTCTCGACTTTACCGAATGAATCACCGGCGGAATCGGCGTACGCGGTCGCCCGCCATCCGTCACCGATCACGATCTTGAACGAGTTGCTGCCCTTCATACGCAGATATCTCCGACACCGGAAGGGTCGTACGAGAACATCGCCAACCTCCGGCTGGTCCTTTCGGGCGCATGGGCCCCTTATCCGTGGCAATTCTAGCCCCTGCCGGGTGACCACCGCAATTTATCTGCTGTTTCTTGCCGCGCCCTGATATCATCCCAAGATCCGCCGATATTAGTCTTCCAGGTCTTCCTCTCCAAAAACGATCGCCCGGAAGCTCTTTATCTCCGTGGCGGAATCTTTCCAGCAATCGAGCGGTAATCCGGCCTTCCTGCAGGTATGCGCCAGGAATTCCTCCCGGTTCCATTCCCACTCGATGGGAACCTGAGGCAGCAGCAATCCGGATCTTCCGCCCCGGGACATTATAAGGCCGTGGACACCGACAACCACGTTCTCCGGCTTTATTGGCTCCGGCGCGGTCAGCACGGAGATCTCGTATGTCAGATCCGCGAGCTCTTCGGGGGATACAGGGGAGAATCGCGTGTCGTGTATCGCCGCAGAACGGGCCACATCGTTGACACAATCAACAAGCGGAACCCGCGCGACCACATGGCCGATGCAACCCCGCAGCTTGCCGTTCTTCTTGAGCGTCACGAAGGCAGCGCCCTTGTCATCGAGCAACTTCGATTTCGTTTCGGGGTTCGAAGCCCGCTTTCCGCGTGCGGCCGCCTCCACCGATCGCTTCGCCAGCGCCATCAGTTCCCGCCTCTGGGCCGCGCCGTATGGCCCGAAATCCACTTCTCCAGATCGTTCGTCTCTCATGCCCTTCTCCAAACTGAACGCCAGCGCGCCGTAACCCACAACGCTTGACTTGTCACCGGCTGTGTCGCCACTATTCCTGTATCCGAGGCGTTTAACCTCTCGCTTCGCTTCGTCGTAACGACCGAACATGCTCACAAAGGTGAGCATCGGACCGAAACCGCACATACCCTCGCGGGTTCGCGAGGCGCTCTCGATCCAGTCCTTGATGTTCCATGTCTCCAGCAGGCTCAGGTTCTTCTCGTCGAACCCACGCGCTTGCTCGTAGGGGAAGTGGTGCGACAGGTCGGAGCTGACAACGAACAGAACGTCTTTTCTCTTTCCAAGGACATCGTGCAGCGCCACGCCTGCGCGATCGAGAAAATCATTGTCGGGGACAGCCACGATCAGGGGCACGATTTTCACCCCGGGCAACGCTGCCTGAATGAAGGGGATCTGTACTTCGAGGGAATGCTCGCCGCGAAACATACCCTCGTTCGCCTCGAACAGATCTCCGTGATCGACGAGGATCTTGCGAACCATCGTGCGGGATATCTCGATTGAACCGAGCGGCGTGTCATACGCGGGCTTGTCGAGGACGGCCACCTTGCTCGAACGCTTGCGGTGATTCAGCGCCATCACCACCACTGTTCCGTAGTTCCTGCCTTTTACCGCCGCGAATGCCTCCCCCGCGATCGGTCCGGAGTACTGGTATCCGGCATGAGGGCTGAGAATCCCCACGATATCCCTGTCCGCCGCAACGGCGTTCTGCGTGCCCGCCTTGTCGAGGAATTCCGCAACCTGCCGTCGCAGCTCGGCAGGATCCGCCGTATAGAAACCACCCGCGACCTGCGCATCGAACGCATTGTCGATACGCGTCGATTCAGGATTCGCCTCTTTCTTCGTCGATGCGGCGGGCGTCGCTACGCCCTTGTCGGGCACACCCTCGGAAGGGCCAGACGGCGTCGGCCTCTTCTCACTGCACGCGGGCAAGGCGAATGCACAGAGAACCACTATTGATAAAACAGCATTGCCTGTTTTCAAGTTTCACCTCCCTGGGGTTCTGATTTCTTACCAAGCATAGTACCCCATTACCGACTACTGGATAGAGATCTCCTCCACCTTCCCTCCCGCAGCGCAAACCACTCCTTCGATCTCCTCTAGGGCGTCATCGAATTTCACGAACCATGCCGGGTTCAGATAGAGCTTCTTCCCTTCCCGCGCAGGGTGGATATTGACACCCGTGATCCCCACCGGGCGAAACTCCTTGCTCACGAGCGCCCCCGAAGTTGCCACCGAGCGGCGCCACGGCCCCACCGTGAGAAGGATCATCTCCTCTTTCACATGAAGCTTCATCCCCGCAACGAACAGGTTGAACATCACGAAGAACAGGCAAATTCCGGTCCCGCCAAACACCAGACCCCACATGGGCTCCGCCTCGATATACAAAAAGAAGGCCACCGAGCCTGCCAGAAAAAGGATGACGATAAAAAGGAGAACGTTGAGAAAATGAAGCGGCCAGCGAACCAGGGCGGATGGCCTGAACACGCTCACTTCCCTACTCCCTAACCGAATGAGTTGAATTCCACATGATGATCGGATGTGACTGACAGGATGTGGTTGTCTTCGAGATCTTGAAACAGGCTCGATGCGACCATTGCCGGGCCGGACCTGATCAGGACGGCCCGCAGCTCCCGGTGATCGACGCTCGAAGGCTCGGTTTTGGGAACCCTGGAGGTCCTGCAAAACTCGCAGCCGGTTACTCCTTCGATCAGGGAATAGCTCACCGGAACACCACGACCGAGCGCCACGACGCTGTACCCGTCGGAGATCACCACCGACGAATTGGAAAGCGGATGCCCGGCCTTCATCGCGAAGTTGTCCACCATGGATATTGCCGGAACGAGAGCTTCGCGTATGGCAGCGGTCCCCGGATTGGTACGATTGACCGTTCCCGCGTCGAACATGAACGACAAGAAGAGATGAAACAGAAGCTCGGAGTCGGTGTCTCCCTGCACGCGCCGGTGTATGAACGGGGGCATGGCCTCGAGTATCTTTTCGCGGTAGTCATCGAAACCTTCCATTGTTCCATTGTGAGCAAACGCCCAGTTCTGGAAACGGAAGGGGT
>JAUVAN010000131.1 GCA_030591725.1 Deltaproteobacteria bacterium | reverse complement strand
TCCTCGGCGAGTTGGGCAAGGTCGAGAGCGTCGAGATCAAGCGCATTGGATCGCGCATGCCCGTCACGATGCCGCAGCGGATCACGCCGGTGCTTTGCGAGATGCTAGCCAGGCACCACCCGCTCTACGTGAACGTACAGTTCAACCACCCCAAAGAGATCACGCCGGAGGCGTCCGAAGCGTGCGCACGACTCGCGGACGCGGGCATCCCCCTCGGCAACCAGACGGTGCTCATGCGCGGAGTGAACGACGACCCCCACGTGATGAAGGCGCTCTGCCACGAGCTGCTGAAGATCAGGGTAAAACCGTACTACATCTACCACTGCCAGGGCACAATCGGCATCGAGCACCTGCGGACTCCGGTGGAGACGGGCATCGAGATCATCGAGAGCATGCGCGGATTCACCACCGGCATGGCCGTGCCAGCGTATATCATCACGCCCTCGGGCCTCGGCAAGACCCCGCTCCAGCCCAACTACCAGATCTCATCCGGCGAGGGGTACATCCAGCTTCGGAACTGGGAAGGACGCGCGTATAAATACGACAATCCACCCCCTCGGCGCGACGAGGGAAACGATGATCAATGATGCGAAAATGCTGGCCCGATTTCTGGACAGCCTCAAGGATTCATTTGTCTTCGTGGATACTGACCACGTTATCCGTTACCTCAACAAGGTTGCCCTCGAACGACACGGCGAAAAGCTTGAGGGCACCTCCGTCTTCGACTGCCACAATGAGAAATCCAACGAAATGATCCGCGAGATCTTCGCGAAGATGTCCGACGGACTTGAAGAAGAACTCATAACCGACAACGAGAAGCATCGAATCTATATGCGTGCCGTCCGGGACGAAAAGGGCACGTTGATCGGTTACTACGAACGGTACGAGAGGCCAAATTAGAGAAAGACGTCGGTGTCCGGCTTCTCCTCGATGGCGAGAATCTCGATCAGCGAGGGTTTGAACCTTTCATCCCTGCAGATCCTGTTGAGAATGCTGACCACGGAGCGAGCGGTGTCTTCCAGGCGATCTGGAGCCACGGAATTTCCCAGTCGTTTCCCGATGTACTCTCCGTCTTCGAGATCTATGATCTCCAGGTAGGTGGGATTCTCGAAAAACACCCGATCGCTCTCCTTGCAGGTATCCATGAACGCCCGAAACCTATCGTCCAGCGTAACGCCCACGAAGATAGTCTGTTCGGATGGCATCGGGGGAAAGACCTACCAGACCAGGTTGCTCGCCTTGCGAAGACGCGGAACGATCTGGGCCTCTTGCACGAACTTTTCGCAATCAAGGCATGAGAAGGAACGCCAACGCTTGGTGGAGGCCTCGTTCAGGCAGCGGTCGTAGTGCTTGCAGTCGTCTCGGCGATGGAGACAGATTTCGCGGATGTCCAGTGTTTCGTCTAGTCGTTTCATTTCGGAATCTCTTGGTTACCTTTCGTTCCCCCGAAAATCGGTTTTACATTATAGTCCTGGGAGATGGCCAACGCAAATATTTCTGCATCGGTCTATCTTCATGACGACCTACTGTGTCCCTGGAGCCCTGTTTCGGGTCAAAAAAAATCGGGTTACGGTCTGGAATAGGTTTCGATTTGCCCCTTGCAGGGCTGCCCCTTGATGAGTCCGAACGTCTCCCCTGGAGCCTCGAAGACGGCCTGCGCGAGGGTGAAACCTTTCACGTCGCCGTCCGGATGGCGGCAGGGGCTGTAGGGCTTGCCGTCGTGTGAAGACAGGGGAACCCTCAGATCCTCAAGTGTAAGCGAATCGGTGCTTTTCAGTCCCTTCGCCCATCGGGAAATAACATCCCAACGGGATGTGGAAGACGACGAGACATACTTCTCATCCTGGTCTTCATCCCGCATGCTATCGAATACCAGGTGGTTTGTATGATAATACAAGCCGTTGATTTCTTTGATTTCTTTCTTGCCAGGCGACACTTCCACCGCCACGGATCTCTTCTCGGAGAGGCTGGTGAACACATGATGATATCCGAAAGCCCTGTCCGGATGAGTCGACCACGCGAGGGCCTCATCGATACCGGAGGCCTCCAGGATCATTCGATCCAGAAAATAGCGCCCGACGCCCAGCCGGACTTCCTTGCACGCGATGTAGTTGGTTGTCTGGACCAGGCCCCGCGCATTTACCGCGGGTGCATTGCCAGGAAGGACGCCGGGGTAGGAGAGGCAAACATAGGGGATGCCGTCGTTGGGGATGGCCTTGACCATGAACATCAGGTCCCTGTAGACCTCGTGCCCGTCTTCATTGTGAAGATGAATCACCTGACCGTCTTGCGCAAACACCACGGTGGAGCAACCCGGGTTTCCCTCGACCACCTCGGTCGGCGTTGCCATTTCCTTCTTTGCGATCAGCGCTCCGAACTCCGCCTTGAGATTGAGCACCATCATGGTTTCAAACGGAATCTCGGCACCCTGCGCCCAGCCCTGGAGCTCACTGAACGCCCTCGGCGTGTGCTTCATTGCCGCAGCCACGAAAACATCGTACGCAGGCTTGCCTTCTCCAGCGGCAAATGCTTTGAGGTCCCCAAACCAGTCGGCGCGCCGCTCAAACCCCATACGAATCTTGTCCCCGAACATCTGCCCTATCCCGCGCCCGATTTCCTTCGGAGTGCCGGACACCTCCAGATACGGAAAGGCGGTGTCGCTCCCGGCCACCGACCGGGGAAACAGATCCCCCGCCCCGGGTGGTGTGTTATCTCCCTTTGGGGGAGCCTGATCCGGCCCGCCCACCACGATGGCACAACCTCCAAAAGCAGACGCCGTGAACAGTCCCAGAGTTCCGACCGCTCCGTTAACAACAAATCGTCTTCTTCCTATCTTCATTTTTTCCCCCGGATGAGTCACTTGGCTTCCCCGACCTCGACCTTGCCGACCAGATCTGCGGGTCGAATCCCCCGCGCGACACAGTATTCCTCTAACTCGTCCACGATCTTCACCGCGATGGTGGGATCGGTAAAGTTGGCGGTGCCAACCTGAACGGCCGATGCGCCGGCCAGGAAGAACTCCAGCACGTCGCGAAGACAGGCTATGCCTCCCATCCCGATGATGGGAATGTTCACCGCCTGGTAAACCTGGTAGACCATCCTGACCGCCAGCGGGCGTATGGCCGGCCCCGACAGGCCTCCCATGACCGCGCCGAGGCGGGGTTTGCGGGTCTCCACGTCGATGGACATGCCGCGAAAAGTATTGATCATTGAGATGGCGTCCGCCCCGGCATCCTGCACAGCCTTGCCGATATCCGGAAGATCCAGGGCCTCGGGAGACAACTTGACGATCACGGGCAGGCTCGTCACCTCGCGGACCGCCCGCGTCACGCCGGACGCCGATTTTCCGGATACGCCGAAGTGAATGCCCCCCTCCTTGACGTTGGGACAGGAGATGTTCACCTCCAGCGCAGCCACTCCCTCCACGGTGTCAAACCGCCTCGCCAACTGCGCAAACTCGTCGTGGGAGGTGCCGTAGATGTTGACGATAACCGTTGCTCCCATTTGCCGAAGGACGGGCATTGTCCGATCGACGAACGCGTCGTATCCAATGTTGGCGAGCCCGATGGAGTTGAGCATCCCGCCCGGGGTCTCACACACACGCGGCGGCGGATTCCCGACGCGGGGCTCCAGGGAGATCCCCTTGACGCTGATGCCGCCCAGGCGGCTCACGTCCATGAAATCGGCGTACTCCACACCGTACCCGAAGGTGCCAGAGGCGGTAATGATGGGATTGGCCAGCCGCAACGAGCCGAGTTGAACAGCAAGTATATCGCTCATGGCTCACGTCCAAATATCTCTACCGACTCGAAAGCCGGGCCGTCGGTGCAGACATATCGATATTCTCCGGCGGCGTCGAGGATCGCGCATCCCTTGCAGGTGCCCATCCCGCAGGCCATGGGAGATTCGAGGGCGACCTGGCACCGGGCGCCCGCCTCGACCGAAACCCGCGCGACAGCCTCCAGCATTGCCTCTGGACCACAGGAAAAAACGCTTGCCGTGGGGTTGGTTTGCAGGAAACGCTCCAGGGGCGCCGTGACCAGGCCCTTTTCCCCGACTGAGCCGTCCTCGGTTGTGATCGTGAGATCGCAGATTCCACCGATCTGGTCCCGCAACGGAAGGTCGTCGCCGGTACGTGCGCCGTACAGGAAAACCGGTTTGATACCCTTGTCGGCGAGCCTCTGCGCCAGGAAAACCAGCGGCGCGACGCCGACGCCCCCGGCCACGAGCGCCACACCCCCGCCGGTTTCCGACGGGAGCGAGAACCCACGGCCCAGCGGGCCCAGCACAAGAAGCTCATCTCCCTGCTCCATGGAGGCCAGCAGGTTGGTCCCCTCCCCCACGTTACGCACGAGGATCGCGCCCTCTTTCCCGACCTCCACCAGGGAGAACGCCCGAGGGAGGATCGGATGAGCGCCCCAGTTTCCTCTCACCATCACGAACTGGCCCGGCTCCCCATCGACGGGACGATCACCGCTGAACCGCAGGATTGCGTGATCACGCGCCGGAATCTCCATCCGTGTGATTCTCGTCTTGAAGTAGTCCATACAAACTACCTACTAACCAGCTTGGGGCTTGGCAAGCGTTTCACGTTGGACTACTAAATTACCCATGAAAACAATTCGCGATTTCCTGATTGACGAGCGCACAGTCATCGTCGCCATCCTGGTCAACACGGTGGCCCTGTTCTTTATTTCTTCCACCGACGCGGACACGCCGCTACATCGCGTGTTTTTCGCGGTGGACTACGTTTGCGTAATATTTTTCATTATCGAGGCGGGCCTGAAAATCAGGGCCGAAGGCTTTCGACTCTACTGGACCAACACGTGGAATCGTTTCGATTTCACTGTGGTCATTCTCAGCCTTCCCGTGCTCATCGAGCCCCTCGGCATCTTCGACACGGGAGCTTTCGCCGTGCTCCTCACGCTCCGGCTCGGCCGGCTCTTCAGGCTGTTCCGCGCCTTCCGCTTCATTCCCAACCGCGAGCACCTGATCAAGGGGATAAACCGCGCCCTGAGAGTCTCGGTAGGTGTGTTCCTCGCCCTCTTCGTCATCAACATCATCTTCGCGATCGGCGCGTCCATGCTGTTTCGAGAGGCCTCCCCCGAGTTCTTCGGCAACCCGGGACTCTCCATCTATTCCATCTTCAAGGTCTTCACCATCGAGGGCTGGTATGAGATCCCGGATGCAATCGCCGCAGGCGCCAGCAATACCGGCATGGCCATCCTGGCCAGGGTTTACTTCGTGGTGGCCGTCTTCGTGGGAGGTATCATCGGTCTGTCCATAGCCAACGCCGTCTTCGTGGACGAAATGACCATGGACAACACCGAGAAGCTCGAAGACAAGGTGGACGAGCTACTCGAAGAAGTAAAAGCCCTCCGCGACGAGCTGAAGACAAAATCGATCAGTCGTTGAGAACTTCTCTCAACAGCTCTTTCAGCTGTTCGAAGCTGAACGGCTTCTGGATGAAGCCGGTGATCTCATCGCTCAAGAAACGGTCGAGGATCTCCTGCTCGCTGAAGCCGCTCGACAGGATGATCCGAATATCATTCCTCGTCTCGCGCAGCAGCCGGAAGCACTCCTCCCCGTCCATCTCGGGCATCGTGAGATCTAGCAGGACAAAACTGAATTTGCCGGGATCTCGAGCGAGGGTCTCGGCAGCCTCGCGTCCGTTCGTCGCCGTCACCACCTGAAAACCGCAAAGACTGAGCATCTCGCCGACCACCTGTCGCACCATCTCCTCGTCGTCGACGAGCAGTACCGTGCCGCTCCCTTTCCAGTCCGCGACGACCGCCGCTCGCCTGTCGTTTGAGGTCCGGGCGCCGGTTGCTGCAGGGAAGAGCACCTTGAACGAACTCCCCTTGCCGGGGGCGCTGCGGACCATGATCGTCCCCTGGTGGGCGCGCATGATTCCGAGCACTGCGGCCAGGCCGAGCCCCCTGCCGGTGAACTTGGTAGTGTAGAAAGGGTCGAAGATTCTCGAACGGGTCTCCTCGTCCATGCCGGCGCCGTCGTCTTCCACCTCGAGGTAGGAGTACTCACCTTCCGGGAGGTCGTTGTCGATGTAGGAGGTGTCGAGAAAAGTGCGATCGCAACTCAGCTTTCCCGTGCGCACTGTGATTGTCCCGCTCGATTCGCCCAGCGCCTCCGAGGCGTTGGTGATCAGGTTCATCACGATCTGACGGATCTGGGTGGCGTCCGCCTCGATCGCCGGCGTATCTGCGGAGAACTCGTATATGAACCGCGCCTTTTTTGATTTGGACGCCGCAAGCAAATGCGTCATCTCATCCACAATTGCTTCCAGCCGGACCGTCTCCACCACGAAGCGCCCCTTTCCCGAATAGGCGAGCATCTGGCGCGGGAGGTCCGCCGCGCGCTTGGCGGCGATCCCGATATCCTGGACTCGTCTGCGAGCGGGTGAATCATCCTGCAGGTCGAGCAGGGCCAGATCGGTGTTGCCGAGGATGCCTACGAGCAGGTTGTTGAAGTCGTGGGCGATGCCACCGGCCAGGACGCCGAGGCTCTCCAACTTCTGGGCCTGGCGGAACTTGCCTTCCAGGGCGAGGCGCTCCTCCTCGAAGAGTACCCGGATCACCAGCCCGGCCATCTGAGCGGCCAGCCCCTCGAGGAGCAGCCTGCTTTCGGGGGAGAACTCGTCCACCTTGTGCGACGAGATATTCAGCGCGCCGGCGAGATTGCCCTTGTGCCAGAGGGGGATCACGGCGATCGCCTTGAGTTGCTCCTCGACTGTCAGCGCCAGGTCCTCGACCGGGAGAATCTGGTTGTAGTGGGTGAACATGGATTCTCCGGCTTTGACGATCTGGTTCTGAGGCGAATCGGATCCGTAGTGCGAGGCAGCGGCTACGAACTCGTCGGACAGGCCGGTGTGGGCGACCATGTCGAGATCGCCGGTAGTCTGGTCCATCACGTAGACTCCCCCCGAGTCGGCAAGATCGAGCTTTCGAAGCGTTTCGAATAGCAGGTCGAAGGCGGCGGAAATGGTTCGCGTCGTGTTCAGAGCGATGGCAAGATCGCGCTGGGCGCTCAGTGCCGTGAGAGTACGGTCCTGTCTGTCTTTTTCTGTCATCGTCCTTTGCCTCATTTTCCCGAGTTTCCAGGAGATTTTACCCGATTTTTACGATTTTCGGCAACCACCGAGAAGGGAATAGGGGGCTGGTACCGGTCAGATCGTGGGGTGGCCGAACTCCAGGGTCTCTTCTTGCGCCTGGTAGCAGGGATACTCGTCGCATTCCTCCCCGTTGGGGTAGAACATGTTCCACTCGGGTGAGAAGTCCTCACCGCCCAGCTCCTGGCCATCGTACGTAACGTCAACGGAAAAAGAATCCGGCGGTTCCTCTGCCCAGGCCACGTTGTAAGTCACTTGAAGGACATTGACATCAAACCATCCGGAGAATTCCCCGTCAGGCGTGTGGCAAGCGATTTCATCCGAAGGATCGCACGACAGGCTCACGGCCTCGCCCCCGTCTTTGGAAATCTCCACCTGGAAAATGCCATCATCGAAGGCAGCCTGATCTCCCCACATGATCAGTATCTGCAATGAATCACCGCACCCCATCTCGGTGCACGCCAGATCATCATCTGGACAACCGGAGAACATGAAGCCGCACAGGCCAAACAGAACAACGAAAGCGAATCTGGATTTTGCATTCATGAGAGTTTCCTTTCCAATAAGATAATAACCTATCTGACAACTATACCATCCACGCCTGTTCACCGCGGCATAAATACCGCGGCAACGATGCGCGTTGCGCAAGCCCTCTGGGCTTGGCCGAAAGAATCAAAGATCAATCTTGAAAACCAGGCCATCCTGACCGCGCCCTCATCAGGGCGCGGGTGTCAGCACGGCTGGATCCGGATGACCAAAGAAGAAATCAGGAAAACAGGCGGAGTTGTTTGACCAGGTCCTTTGCCATGTCAACAACGGACGGCTCCTCCGCGAGAGTGGCGATACTTTTGAGACGCTGATCCAGCAGCGTGGTGCGCTTTGGGGGCCGATTTGCGCGAAGAAGCTCACCTATCTTCTCCAGCGCCATCTCCACGTACTCCTCATCCGAACACGACAGCACCTCGATGAGCACATCGTAATCGGCAGGAAGCGCCCACTCCTCCAGATACGCGGCAACGGCCTCGTCCCTTGAAGAAGACAACGACGCTTCCTTGATCTTCTGAAGAGAAGCCATCCGTTTCTTGCCTTGCGGGGAGGTGTCCTTCAGCGCATCGAGCTTTTCCTTGATATGCGCGGGCGCCTTGCCCTCCCCTTCGAAGAAACCGTCGAGCCTGGACTTGTAGACCTTTGACGCTCCATCGGCCCGCGCCTGCTTGAAGGGGTTCATCTTCGGCCGATCTTCCTTGCGATGGGCAGATCGGTCCTTGCCGCGATCAATCTCGCGCCAGCTCCTCTTGGGGCGATCGCTATCGTAATCTCTTGGCATGCTCACCTGTGATTAACACAGTATCATAAACAGATTGGCCTGCGGGTGATGATCAGTAATTGTCGAGCATTCGCTCGAGGAGGGCCTGTTGTGCATATGACGGAGCGATAAACTCGAACGCCTCGAAGTCCTCATCCTGCCACACTCGTCTCGCGGTCATCACGGTGGACATGGCGCCGGGAACCAGGTGCAGTTCCAGATTGCACAATGGTTGCTCGTACCCGCCCACGCCCTGACGCCGGATCTTGACACCGGATGGACTCAGATCGCTCATAAAACAGTCACGCTCGTCATCGCCCATTTGCTTGGTGACCGGCATCTCCATCATTTTTCTCGAACCGCTTCTTCGATTGACCATGCTCATCACCGCTTCCTTATGCTTACATGTTACCACATGTGGCTACATGGTCCAGAAAATGGTACTATTCGCTGGATGATTGATGTCACCCCTCATGCTGTAGCCTTGTCGATCGGCCTTTTCTCCATGTGCTTGCTGACCGCATGTGATGTTACGGAGGAGCCCCGCACAGGCCCCGAACCCATCGCGACGACACATGGAAACACCTCTTCGGACGCGGGCGCGAAGACGACGGACGGTGGATCGCTTCTGGAAGAGCCTTTCATCATTCACCAGGTGGAAAAGGGGCAGACCTTGTGGGACATTGCCCGAGCGTACAATCTCAGGGTGGTAGATATCCTCAACGCAAACTCCATGAGTGACGCCGACGCGAGGCGACTCAAACCGAAACTTTCAATCAAGATCCCCGGCGCCACCGAGCCCAGACCCATCGAGACCGCAGCCGACAGATCATCATCGGAGGAAGTCGCTCCGCAGAGGACTGGCGGCATCTACCACACTTTGAAATACAGGGAGACGGTCTGGGACATGGCCTATCGCTTCTCGGTTCCCGTCGCAGAGATAATGGCGGCCAACAGCTTCACGAAGGAAGATGTGCTCTCCCTTCGCGCAGGTGAGCAGGTGTTCATTCCGGGCGTCGAACGGGATCTCAGGGGAAAGGTGCGAAACAGGCAAACTCCCAGACAAACCAAAATTCATCGTCAATTCGAGATCCGTGCAAATAAACTCGAACTGGGCTCCCGCCGCACCGCAAGCTTGCTGTTGACAGGACACGTGGATCCTCGCTGGGTAGCCGCTGCCGGCGGAAAAAGAGACCGGATGCCCGGCACGCTACGCTGGCCGGTCACAAACGGATGGTTCGTGCGAGGCTACGGATCGGGAAAAGACGGATACCATCTGGCAGTGGATATCGCGGGAGAAATAGGCTGGAACGTCCGCAGCGCGGCGTCCGGAATCGTCGGATACTCGGATAACGGCCTGAAGGGATACGGCAACGTCGTCATGGTCATCCACCCGGGAGGATGGATCACCATGTACGCTCACAACTCCGTCAACTTCGTCGTGGCGGGACAGAG
>JAUVAN010000407.1 GCA_030591725.1 Deltaproteobacteria bacterium | reverse complement strand
CTTTCCCACCGACTTGTGTAATCGATTCTCTGTGACCCGCCTCAAAGTTGCGAATAAGCGTCTCATTCAGCGATTCCTCCCCCGGGGAAACCGGTTGCCAGATGAGCAGGACATTGCGGCCATGGGGGTCATCGGGCACGATGGCCATGAACAAAATATTCTTGTCCGGCTGAGCATCCTCCACGCTCCAACCCGCCTCCTCGTCAACTTGGAACTGAATGCGGTGACGCCCATCCTCCCAGGCCTTGGCCGCAAGCGGAACGCTCCAGACAAAAAGAGCCAAGCACAGAGAAACTAAGTAAATTCTCATACGGCAACCCTCCATTCCCAATCGAAAACCAGACCCAATCTTGACATGGGCGTCCCCTGTTCGCAATCGCTGCGTGACCTGACCCCAGAGAATTGGGAGCGAGGAGACCGCGACCCAAACAACGAGAATAACGCAACAACGTCCCCTCGTCCCAAGCACTTTCAGGCGTTGGCGATACAATCGACTGGATGGACCACAGCCGCTACAGGCCGGAGGAGTTCAAACCTTGATCGCGCTCGCTCGCGCGGCAGGGTTGGGTCAAGGAAAGCCAGGGCGCCTACGTCGAAGCTCATAGATCGAGCCTCTCCATCTCCTTACTGCCGTCGCGCAAGGAAAGCAGCGACGCCTCGTCGATCTTTCCCCAGGCCGAGGAGGCATCGCGGAGCACGCTCTTCTCATTAGCGCCGTGCTCGTTTTCGAATCGATGCTTGTAGTTCTCTGTCTCATCGAGGCCGACGACACCCAGAAGCGCGAGGAGCCAGGTCTCGATATTGCGAGCCGGCACCGGGGTGGCTATCCCTTCATCGGGTTGTCGCACGACGAGGCTTGCATCCCGCAAAGCCTGATCTAACTGCTGCTTTCTCTTCCTGAGACCAACATTGTCGCTGTCACGGACCGCGATGAGCCGAAGGCCCTGCTGGAAGTTCTTGCCCCGTAAAACCCTCACCTCGGCTGGATAACGGCGCACCACCCACGCCACGCCCGCACCCTTGCCATCTGGCGCGGTGTCGAATCGAAAATTCGGAAGAAGCGCTCTGTTCGCTTGTCCTCGGCGAGAACCACACCTCGAAGCTTCTGACGATCACTGGGCATCGAAGAAACCCCGTGCGATTTGCTCAGATGCTTTCAGGCCGACCTCTCGGTCAAAGTCTACGCGTTTCACGCGAACCGGACCTCCTCCGGAACGCACGAAAAGGATGGGGTTCTCGGGCGCTAGAAAATCGATCACCTCCGGGTGATGCGAGATGAGGAAAAGCTGTCCGGTATCCCCGAGGGCCTTATCCAGGCACTGAAGCCAAGGCTGGAGTTCGGACAGGCCTACGTAGTTCTCGGGTTCGTCCAAGAGAACCGTCCGCGGTGCAGCGCCGATGTCTACGAGAAGCGAGTACAGCACGATGAGTGCCCGCTGGCCATCGGAGACAGCATCGAAATCAACTTCGTAAGCCTTCTGGCCTTCGGCTTGCATTTGGACAACCAGGTCCCGCGTACGGCCCTGCTTTCCGGCGCCCTTCAGGGCGAGTGCCTGAAAACCGGGAAGGGCTTCAGTGAGTTCCGCGAAGAGATGAGGCACATCGCCCGCGCGCTCCTGCGAAATATGCCGGTACCACGAAACGAAGTTCGAACCATCCTTGGACAGCGTTTGCTGTTCTTCTTGCGTCACCGACCCCATACTTGTCGGCTCGAATTTGTAGCTCCGAAGACTCCTCAAGTGCTTCAAGAAACGCATGAGATCCATCGTCTCGGGGCGCTCCTCAATGCCGGCGATGAAGGACCGGTTGCCTCGGAATGAGAATTTGGTCCCCTCGCTCCCATCATTTTTGTAGAGATGCACATCTCCGTCCTCGTAGCTAAAAAGGATGCGGTCATCGCAGGTCACACGCTCGTCGAGTAAGGCCATCCCTCCCCAGTTCGACCGGTACTCCAACTTCGTACGATAGGTGAACATCTTGCCATCAATTTCAAGATCCAGCTCGAAACGCTGCTCGTGGCGCGTATCCCACCGGGTGAGGTCGGTCCCCGGGAAGAGCTCAGGGGCATCGCGCCCGTCGATGATCAAGGCGATGATTCGGTCAAAAACCTCCATGAATGAACTCTTGCCCGAACCGTTGAAGCCGAATAGCAGGTTGATGCGACCTGGTTTGAACTCGAAGTTCGAAAAACACCGAAAATTGTCGATATAGACTCGAGTAATCATGGGCTACTCCTTGGGTCCATTGGGATCATCTGGGGTTACCTACCCGCCCTCAATATCACCATTATCCACTTAGGAGAGTGTCCCACTATTGTCGGCAGAGAGGAAGGCCTATTGGGGAACACGGTCTTTCAATTCCAAAATCGGCGGACAGTCCCTCCAACAGGTGGCGCGGGTGGTCATCGCCAACGGGACCATCTATAGCATCATGGTTCAGAGCAACCGTGAGGATCTGAGCAAGGATGTAGCGGTTCTCAAGGTGTTGGACAGCTTCAAGTTCACCGAGAAGCCCAAATTCCAAGCGGTCGATCAGCCGGTGGGCACCTTTGGACGGAGTGGAATCGTAAACCCGAAATCTGACGCTTACAAGATGGGCTATCTGGTGGGGCAGATCCTCATCCGACACAAGAGGAAGGTTTCAATGCTCCTATTTCGGTATTTCATCCAGATTCAGTCGCCCTTCTACGAAGGCGACGAACAGACCGATGATCTCTGCAAGATTCCCTGGGCCGCCAGAAGCCTCAAATTTGTTTTTTTTCGTATTTACATTGACCCAATCGTTCTCAGTGCGCTCAATGAGCCGCCGTGGAATGACACAGCCATCCATCGACGTACCAATGAGGTCAACTTCTAGCCACCAGCCAGGGTTATCGAGGGTCTGTATTTCCAAACCATTCTGGTGCTCCCAATCGCCATCACAGTTAGACTGGTACCAATTCATGAGCGATTCGAGCAGTCCTTTAGATTCTATCATTTCGGCACCTCATCTGGTGTTGCCGGCCTCACCCCACCGGAAATACTTTTCCCATGCGTATGGGGTGTCTTAACCTTTTCATTTGTGACTTTGTTGGAGTGCGCCTTTCCTTCTAAGTGAACCATCTTGACCAGATCAAACCCTGACGGATTCCTCGAGTTCGGCGTCCACTCCGCATATCCTGTAACCGCCCCGGTCTCTGGGTCCACCTTATACGTCGTGTGAGGACCCTTCGCTGTGGGATCGGGATTGAGATTATTTCGACCACGTCCTGCCCCCTTATTAACACCAGGAGTCGGAAGTCTCAAGTTAATCCGGACTCTTGGACCCTTTCTATTATTTTGGGCGCGGAGTGTTGCTTGAAGGCTGCGAACACTTCCCCGTGAAAAACTTGGCTCACTCGTTGAAGAGATCGAATCATACCGGAAGCCAGGATTCTCCTCTCTAATCTGACTTTCGAGTTGACTCGCAG
>JAUVAN010000313.1 GCA_030591725.1 Deltaproteobacteria bacterium | reverse complement strand
ATACGGGATCGGCATATCCATAGATTTCGTTTTGCGTCCAACCGGTGCCGAGGCACGGAAGACCGACCGGAAACCCATCGCCGTCTTCCTGGACGGATGGGAGTGGCACAAGGATCGAGTCGGTCGGGATCTTTTGCAGCGTACAGCCCTTCTCGCTTCGGGGCGATGGGA
Source organism: Deltaproteobacteria bacterium (assembly GCA_030591725.1). Classification (GTDB taxonomy): domain Bacteria; phylum Myxococcota_A; class Polyangia; order JAAYKL01; family JAAYKL01; genus JAUVAN01. Next base: position 4,862 of record JAUVAN010000313.1, on the reverse strand, counting down.
TGTGTGGACGTTCACATGGTACGACCTCGACGAGGTACTCGACGACCGCCCCTCAGAGGCGACCAACGTCCTTCATCCGGACTGGGAGAAACTCAGAACGTTTATTGGCAGTGCCGGATTGAAGGATTTCAAGGACATCGCCGAGCGTCCCGTCTTCGAGGTGTTCAGGGATGAGCTTGGAAAGGGTACCGCATCCAACTGGGAGCATATCGGGAACACCCTCGTTGCAAGCCGGATGGAGCAGGCAACGTCGCAGCACGTAAAAGACTGGGCGGATATTCTCGAGAAGAATGCTCCGGCCGATGTTCGTGAGATGCTGGCTACGGACAATGTGCGCCTGTTCTGTTTTGACAATTGCACCTTGAGCCCGTGGGTATCCCTGTACGCGATCCATGACGGCGAACAGGCCAGGGTTCTTGCGGTGCTGGATGATCGTCCCGAAAACCTGGGCGCACCCGAATACAGAAAGACGTGGAATGGCTTTATGCGGCTGTTCCAGTTCTTGCGGCAGCTTCCGTCGGCGTGGTTCGTGACGACGACTCCTGTTGATGTTCCCGGCTTCGCGCCGGTGATCCGTCTCAGAAGCGGGCCTGGAGAGGAGCCGTGGGGTGACCTCTCCGACGTGGACCAAAAATTCGAGGAATTGTGCAGCACACTACAGCAAGAGGGTATTGGTGCGCCGGAAATTGGTGTTGATATTCCCAATGCAAAGGGTGGTACGTGGGCGGAGGCGGAGCTTTGCTGGGAGGATGCACGGATTGCCGTTACCGATAAAGGCCGGGCAGACGAGGCTGAAGGCCAGATCGATTCCAGCTGGACGGTGCTTGTCCTTGAAGACCTCAAGAGCCCTGGCCAGATAGTTGAACTGTTGAACAGAAACGGAGGAGCGTAATGCCCCCATTGACGGATATTTTCCGTGTCGCCATTTTTGACGAGTTTCTGGACTCTTTCGCTCGGATTCCAAGAGCCCAACAGAAGAAGGTGAACAAGTTCATCCGACGGTTTCGGGAAAACCCGACCAGCAGCTCCATCAATTACGAGAGTATATCGTCGTTTGTTGACCAGAACCTGAAGACAGTACGGGTTGATCAGGCGTACAGGGCCATCATTCTCAAACCCAAGACCGGGAACGTGTATGTGCTGCTATGGGTGGATCACCACGACGACGCGATGGCCTGGGCGAAGAACAAAAAGGTAGTCATCCATCCAGAGACTGGTTCGCTACAAGTGCTGACCGCCTCCACTGAATCGGTCCGGCCTTCCACGCCGCCGCCGGAGGATGCAAAAGCTCTTTTCGACGAGATAAGGGACCGGGAGCTGTTGAGGTTGGGCATTCCCGAGGAGATGCTTTCCCCTGTGCGTGAAGTTCACACCATGATTCAGCTCGACGAGATACAGGACGCGCTCCCGCCGGAGTCGTATGAGGCGCTCTTCTTCCTTGCGGAGGGGGAACCCCTGGAGGAGGTAGAACGGGCGCTGGCGGCGAGTCCTGTCGAAGAAGTGGATGTGAACGATTTCGATGCTGCGCTTGATCGGGACAACTCCAAACGTCGGTTTGTGCTTGTGGACAACGACGAGGCCCTGGAGGCAATGCTCGATGCTCCGCTGGAAAAGTGGCGCATCTTCTTGCATCCGAGTCAGCGCAAGCTTGTCAATAGAAGCTGGAAAGGACCGGTCAGAGTCCTTGGAGGCGCCGGCACCGGAAAGACCGTGGTTGCGATGCACCGGGCCGTCTATCTGGCGGAGAAGATCTTTACCTCCGGCGATGACCGCATTCTGTTCACCACATTTACACGCAATCTGGCGGCGGATATCGAGGCCAACCTGAAGAAACTGTGTTCTCCAGATGTCATGCGAAGGATCGAAGTGATCCACCTGGACATGTGGGTGACAAGGTTGCTCAAGCGCAGCGGCTACGAATACGATATCGCGTACTGGCCCACGGATAAACGTCTGAAAACAGCCTGGGACAAGGCCATGGCTCTGACGCCGAGCGGAAAGTATCCGACGGGCTTCTTCCGCGATGAGTGGGAACTCGTGGTTCAATCTGCGGGCTGTGAGGATTGGGAGGCATACAAGGCGGCGAGTCGCGCCGGTCGCGGAGTGCGTCTGAGCCGGAATCAGCGCAAGGACATCTGGCCGGTCTTCGAGGAGTATATGGACCAGCTGGAGAAGGAGCGTTTGAGGGAGCCCGAGGACGCGCTGAGGGACGCGGCGATTTTACTCAAGCGCAAGGATGTGGTGGCGCCCTACAAGTCGGTGGTAGTGGACGAGGCACAGGATATGTCCACAAACGCGTTTACGGTTCTCCGCATGGTCATCCCCGAAGAGCGGCCTAACGATCTGTTCATTGTGGGTGATGGGCATCAGCGCATATATCGCAAGAAGGTTGTTCTCAGCCGCGCCGGCATCAACGTGCGCGGAAGGCGTGGGCGGCGGTTGCGGATCAACTACCGCACAACCGAGGAGATCAGGCGTTTCGCCGTGGCTCTGCTCGAGGGGGTCGATGTCGATGACCTCGACGGTGGGCAGGACACCACGAAGGGATACAAATCGCTGATGTATGGAGAACCACCCATTGTGGAAAGTCACCCTGATTTCGATTCCGAGATGGAAATAATCGTTGCATGGGTAAAAGAAGGTCCTTCAGAACAGACATGCCTTGTAGCTCGCACAAAAGACCTGCGCGACAAATATGAGCGCGCACTGACACGGCAAGGGTTCGAAACCTACGCGATCAAGCGCTCCACCGCCGAGGACACCTCGGCTCCCGGCATCCGTGTGGCTACGATGCACCGCGTCAAGGGGCTCGAGTTCTCTCGCGTAATTATCGCCGGCGTAAACGAGGATCTGATCCCTCTCAAGGATGCCATCGAGGCCTCCGAAGACCAATCCGTCCGCACCGAGACAGAGGATCGCGAACGCGCACTTCTCTACGTCTCCATCACCCGGGCGAAACGAGCAGTACTGATCACGGCGTCCGGAACGCCGAGTAGGTGGGTGTGATTCACTATGATTAGAGACTGGCATGGCCGAAGCCGCGCGTAGTAAGGAGTTCGATACATGGCAACAGTAGGAAGCACTTTCCGGACAGGCGAGCCCGATCTCGCCAAACTTCTCGAGCAGATCCACGATGGTGAGGTCCAGCTCCCCGATTTTCAACGTGGATGGGTGTGGGACGACCACCACATCCGATCACTGCTCGCTAGCATCTCGTTGTCCTACCCAATCGGATCTGTGATGTTGCTTGAGACCGGGGGGGATGGCGTGAGATTCAAGCCCAGGCCCGTGCAGGGAGCATCGTTCGCCGAGAGTGTGGAGCCAAGCCTGCTCATCCTCGATGGTCAACAGCGAATGACCTCGCTGTACCTGGCGCTCAGGAGTTCGGAAGTGGTTCCAACTCGGACCGACAAGGGCAAAGACATAGAGCGTGTGTACTACCTCAATATCTCCAAGAGCGTGGATCCTGAGGTGGACAGGGAAGATGCAGTCGTTTCCATCGCGCCAAACCGGAAGATCATGTCCGACTTCAATCGGGTAGTCGATCTGGATATCAGCGATGCAGAAAAGGAGTACGACGCGGGGTTGTTCCCACTCGACGTGCTGTTCGACAACGCCAGGTACTCGGCGTGGCGCCGTGGGTATACGGGTCGATATCGCCATGACGATAAGAAGCTGGATGAGTGGGACATGTTCGAGGCGACCGTACTCCAACGGTTCCAGCAGTACCGCGTACCTTCCATCGAGCTGACCAAAAACACTCAGAAGGAAGCCGTTTGCCAGGTGTTCGAGAAGGTGAACACTGGGGGAGTATCGCTCACGGTGTTCGAGTTGATGACGGCTACCTTCGCGGCGGACGATTTCGATCTCCGACAAGATTGGGCGGAGAGGCAGGAGCGCCTTAAGGAGAAGCTGGTTCTTTCATCGGTTGGCGCAACGGATTTCCTGCAAGCGATAACGCTCCATTCTAGCTACGAGCGCAACCGGCGTGAAGGTACGGGTATCAGCTGCAAGCGAAAAGACGTGTTGAATCTCAACGTTGATGACTACCGTACACGGGCCGAGAGAATCGAGCGAGGTTTCATCGACGCGGCCAGGCTCCTGGTGCGGGAAAAAGTGTTCAACGCCTACAACCTGCCGTACGGGACGCAACTCGTCCCACTTGCCGCGATCTGTGCCGTTCTCGGGGGCAAGTTCGAGTCTGACGTGGTAAAACAGAAAATCGCACGGTGGTTCTGGTGCGGTGTGTTCGGTGAGTTGTACGGAGGAGCGAACGAGACCCGGTTTGCCAACGATATCCTGGATGTCATCGAGTGGGTCTCGGGTGGGGATGAACCTCGTACCATCCGTGACGCCAACTTCGCACCGACACGCCTCCTGACGTTACAGACACGCCAGAGCGCAGCATACAAGGGAGTGATGGCGCAGCTGATGCAGGTTGGCGGAAATGACTTCATCAACGGTGATGATATCGAGGTGACGACCTTCTTCGACCAGGCAGTTGATATTCATCATATCTTCCCGGCCAGCCACTGCCAGAAACAGGGTCATCCACGACAGAAGTGGAACTCGGTAATCAACAAGGCGCCGATAACCGCCAAGTCGAACCGCATCCTGGGCGGTAACGCCCCGAGTAAGTACCTTGCCAGCATCGAGAAGAACTACGGCGTTGCACCGGAACGGCTGGACGCCATCTTGAAATCGCACCTGGTCACGCCAGCCCTGATAAGGGATGACGTGTTTGACGGCTTCATTCTCGACCGCGCCCGTCGCCTGCTCGATCTCATCGAGCGAGCCATCGGCAAGTCCGTGGCAGGGCGAGATTCCGAGGAGACGATTGAAGCGTTCGGTGAAGCACTCGT